>JBOGAY010000131.1:0-12278 GCA_051655925.1 Sarcina sp.
TAACTTCCTATTTACCTTTTACTTTAATTTATTATAACATAATTTGTAAATTAAATTTTGCTTATACGGTATTTTTGCCTATAAAAACAGCTTTAGGTAAGTTATATCAATACCTAAGGCTATACCTCCTTTTTAAGGAAACTCGACTCACATTCGTTCGCTGAGTAAGTTCAGCTAGCCAAAAACAAGTTTTGGAGCTTCACTTATGGTATGGTTCATTGTTACTTATTCTAAAAGCTCTATAAATCTGTTCAAGTAACATTACTCTAAACAGTTGATGTGGGAAGGTCATTTTAGAGAAACATATTTTATGATTTGCTCTTTTTAAAACTTCATCTGATATTCCAAGGCTTCCTCCAACAACAAATACAATGTTTGAGTTACCCATTACTCCACAATTTTCTATAAACTGCGAGAACTCTTCTGATGTCATCTGTTTTGGTTTTAAGTCCATTGCTATTACAAACATATTATCTTTTATTTTTGATAGAATTTGCTTACCTTCTTTTTCTTTAATTTGAAGCTCTTCTTTTTCTGAAGCATTGTCTGGTGTTTTTTCATCTGGAAGTTCTATCATTGTTAGTTTGCAGTACCTTCCAAGTCTTTTTGAGTATTCATCTATTGCCATTTTAAGATATTTTTCTTTTAATTTTCCTACTGATATTACTGTTATGTTCATTTTATTCTCCTTTGATTATTTGATTTAAACAATGTTTAGATAGCCTGTTATTATTTGATTTCCAAAAATAACTGTTATATATGTTGCTATTGTTATGTATGGTACAAATGGGATATATTTATCTATTTTTTCAGTTTTTTTATCTCTATCTTTTATTAGACTAATTGTAGCTCCAATTCCCCCTATTATAAGTGATAAAACAAGATTTAGACCTGTTCCAAGAATGGACATGTATAATAAAAACTTCTATATCGCCTCCACCAAGTCCATCAAATTTGCTACTTGCTATTTTTAAGATTCCTAGGATAAGTATTGGTATTAAAATTGAAACTATTTCTGTTACAACATCTGCTCCATCTAGTATATTTATTGTTGAAAAGGCTAGTCCACCTATAATTCCAATAATTGAAATTATAAGATATACTGCTCGTATTTCTATGTCTATAATTGATGATATTATTAGTATCGAAAAAAGAAATATAAATTTATAAAACTCATATCCAAATCCAAATTTTATGTATAGGCTAATAAAAATTAGTGATGTTATTATTAGAGTTACTGTTAGCTTTTTTTGTTCTTTTTTCATTTTATTTTTTATAAAGTTTATGCAATCTTTTAATCTCATTTCACTTTGTTTTTTCTCTCCAACCAAATCTTCAAGCATAATGAAGTTTGATATAAAATAATATATAAATCCTAGTATTAGAGATATTATTAAAATTATAAGAATCAAAATTTCTCTCCTTCATATAAAAGGACTTGCCCTAAGACAAGCCCATCAATTATTTCTGAACTATATATGGGTCTTTAACTAAATTTCCATCACCATCAACTATTATATCTTTTGCTGGAACATTTGTTAAAACCTTTAAGTTTCCTAAGTTTATATTAGGATTGTTTAGTGTTAAATTAGTCGCTTTAAATCCATTTAGAGCACCTTTTACATTTAAAAAGTTTACTACATTGACAACTTCAAAACTATTAAATAAGTCTTCTGTAAGAGGTTTATCTGCCGGTACTCCAAGTGAAGCTAAATCATCTTGAGTAATGTATTGTCTTGCATCTTTTAAAAGAGTATGTGCTTCAACTTGAATATTTTTTTGTCTTGTAATGTTACTTCTATTCGCAAGTTTAGGCACTGTAACTGCTGCTGTAAATGCAATTAATCCCAAAACTAAAATAGTACCTGTAATGCCCATTCCTTTTTTCTTTTTAAAAAATTTCATAATATCCTCCTAAATTTAAAACCTAAGTTTTATATATTTATTTAGATATATTTTGCACATAACTAGTACTTATTATATATAAAGTTTAAAACTAATCTTCTAATATCCTAAATTTTCATTTACAAATATAACATGTATTCTATCTTTTACACTTTGACTTTTTATTAATGAATATTGTTTGCAAATTCTTTCTGGTGATTTGCAATCCATACAATATCCAACATTTGCACAAGGTGTTTTTCTATCAAGTCTTTTAGCATTTATAGGTGCTGATACAGTTCTATTTCTTTGAATAGCCTCTTCCACACTGTTAACTATTTTATTTGTGCCACAGATTACTATAACCTTATCTGGGCCATACATCATTGCTGCAACTCTATTTCCATTACCATCAACATTATATAAATGTCCATCAGTTGTTATTGCATTAGTACTTGTGAAATAAGCATCTGAAGAAAAAGCTGCTCTATAAATTTTCTTAGTTTCTTCTGCTGTAATTCCGTCCTTATATCTGTCTAGAAATTCATAATTTTCTTTTCTAAGATAATCTATAATTCCTGTTTCAAATAAAGTCATAGATCCACCACAAGTTACAGTATCACCTTTTTTAACAATACTCTCTACTACTTTTATTATTTCATCATTTGAGTTTACATAATATCCTACCATATTATTTTTTTCTAATGCATCAATTGTTTTTTGTACTTTCTTTTCTATAAACCACTCAACATTTTTATCCATTTCAACATTCCTCCAAATATAAAAATAAAGGATAGACAAATTATTCTGTCTACCCATTTATATCAAATTATTTTCCACAACATTTTTTATATTTTTTTCCGCTTCCACAAGGACAAGCATCATTTCTTCCAACTTTAACTTCGTTAACAACAGTTCTTGATTTTTTATAAGATTTAGCTATCTCATCTCTCTTTTCAGCTGAGAATATAGCTTCCCACTGTGGTAACTCATATAGGTAATCAGCTTTAGCATCTAACATATTGAAATATAATCCTTCGAAGTTGATATCTAATGTGATTTCTGTATTTTCATCAATTTGCTCTAAATCATAAGGTGTTCTTAAACTATCGTTTATTCCATCTAAGAATCCCATCATGAATTCATTTGTTGTAGAGAACTCTTTAGCAAGTTCTGCTATTGTTGAAGTTCTAACTTCTGCATGCTTAGATAATAACTCTTTGTATATTATTGTTTCAACATCCATATACTCAGCCCAGAAAGCTTCTTCTCCCTTTGTTTTAACATATTCCACAACCATATCTGTCCATTGTTTGTATAAACTCATTTTTATATCTCCTTTTGAATCATCATATTCTTAAATTTATTATATATTTTAGACTGTATACATTTCAAGACCTATTTAATATTAAGTAAATACGCATAATAAAGCACATTGCTTAATTCGAATATAGATCTTAAAATCTATATTTCTATGTAATTGCTTGGTTCATGCCTCTTTGCTATTGTTAATTTTAAATCCTCTTTATAATTTAGTCCATTTTCTGCTAATATGTTCACCACAGCTCTATATGCAAGCTCTGGAACATTGTTAGTATTACTAAGGTGACCTAGAACAACTCGCCTGAATTTTTTATCAGACATAATGTCAACAAGTGCATCTGCACAGTCTTCATTACATAAATGTCCTACTTCACTCAAAACTCTTCTTTTAAGCTCATAATGATATGGTCCAAATTTAACCATTTCTATATCATGATTTGCTTCAAGAAGAATAATGTCAGAATCTTTAATATTCTGTCTTATTTCATCCGTGAATGTTCCTAAATCAGTTACTATACTACTTTTATTTCCATTTGAATCCGTAATTGTATATCCCATAGCTGAAACTGCATCATGAGGTATATTAAAAGCTTGTATGTTCAAATCTTCTATAGTAGTAAGACTTCTTTTTTCTATAATATTTATATTATTTTCTTTTATATTTCCAATTTTAGATTTCATCTCATTCCAAGTTGCTTCATTAGCATAGATAGGAATATTAAATTTTCTTGATATAATTCCTACACCCTTGATATGATCTCCATGTTCATGTGTTACAAAAATTCCTTTTATCTCTTTTGGATCTTGCTTGATTCTTTCTAAAGCTTCTATTACTTTTTTTCCTGGAACTCCAACATCAATAAGAACTTTAGTTTTTTCTGAACCAACCAATATGCAATTTCCACTGCTTCCACTATATAATGAGCAAAAAATCATCTTTTTGTACCACCTAAACGTCGATTCTTCTAATATCAGCTCCAAGGTTGTTGAATTTATCTTCTATGTGAGGGTATCCTCTATCTATATGTGCTATATTTCCGATAATTGTATCACCTTCAGCCATAAGTCCAGCAATAACCATAGCTGCTCCAGCTCTTAAATCTGTAGCTTCAACTTCAGCTCCTTTAAGACCTTCAACACCATAAATTATAGCTTTTCTTCCTTCAACTTCTATGTTAGCACCCATTTTATTAAGCTCATCTGCATGCTTATGTCTATTTTCCCAAATGCTTTCTACAATAGCACTCTCGCCATTAACTGTTGTTAAAAGTGCAGCCATTGGTTGTTGTACATCTGTTGGGAAACCTGGGTATGGTGCAGTTTTAATTTTAATTCCTCTTAAAGGTGAATCAACATAAACTCTTACTGTATCATCTCCCTCTTCAATTTTAACACCCATTTCTAAAAGTTTGGCACTAATTGACTCTAAGTGTTTAGGAATTATATTTGTTAAAGTAACATCTCCTTTAGTAGCTGCTGCTGCTATCATAAATGTTCCTGCTTCTATTTGGTCTGGTACTACACTGTAGTTACATCCCTTAAGTTCTGTAACACCTTTAATTCTGATAACATCTGTACCAGCTCCTTTGATGTTAGCTCCCATTGTATTTAAGAAATTAGCTACATCAACAACGTGTGGTTCTCTTGCAACATTCTCTAATATTGTTGTACCTTCAGCAAGTGTCGCTGCTATCATAACATTGATAGTAGCTCCTACGCTCACAACATCAAAGAAGATATTTGTACCAACTAATTTGTCAGCTTTAATATCTACAGCTGTGTCTGATACTTCTACCGCGGCTCCTAGTGCTTCAAACCCTTTGATATGTTGATCTATTGGTCTAGCTCCTATTGGGCACCCTCCTGGAAGTTCAACTCTAGCTTTTTTAAATCTTGCAAGTAATGCACCTATGAAGTAATATGATGCTCTCATTCTTCTTACATCTTCTGTACAAGCATTAGTATTTGAAAGATTTTCTGAATCAATAACTATTGTATTTGTTCCAGTTTTCTCAACTTCACAACCTAAGCTTTTTATTATTCTTTCTAAGCAATGTACATCTGCAATATCAGGTACGTTATCAATTGTACATTTTCCTTTACTCGCCATTATTGCAGCTGGTAATATTGCAACCGCTGCATTTTTCGCTCCATTTATCTCTACAAAACCTTTTAGAGGGTTTCCTCCTCTAACGATTAATTTTTTCATCCATTTCACCCTTACTATCTCTTTTATTTATTAAAATAGTTCCTATATATATACTTTTCCATTTTTTTCTTTTTTATTCATTTTCTGTTTTTTATTTATTGTTAAAATTTATTTTTTCAAATTTTTTACTATTATAAACATCCACGACTAACATTATATCAATAATAGGTCAATATTTAAAGTTATTTTTAGCATCTATATAGGTAATAAGCCAAATTACCAAAAAGTTATTTTTTTTTCATTAACATCCTTAACAGTATAATTAAAACAAAATATTAATTTGTTTTATTAATTATTATTATGTTATAATTTATAGGTATAAATATGGTATATTTAAGTTTATTTTAAGTGAGGGTTAAATATGAAATATTACTTGGTTGCTCTGTTTGATGATGATTCATACGAAAGAATAGAGCCAATAAAAAGAAATGTTCTGAAAAAATATAGACTCCCTAGACATCAGCTCTCATCACATATTACTCTTAAGACTCTAGAAAGTCCAAATCTTGATGAACTTGATGTAGTTTTAACTAAGATTTTTAAACCTTATAAAAAATTTAAGGTTGAACTTACTGGTGATATTTTTTCTTATGAAAGTAATACAAAAAATATAAATCTTAAAGTTGAAAATAAAGGTTATTTAAATAAAATACATCGTTCATTAAATGATATGTTGAGATTACACGGCTTTTCAACTAGAGATGATAGAAAGTACCTTTCAGTAGCATTAAGTACTGGTGGCGTGTCTAATAGAGACAGAAAAGAGCATTCAAATGCTTTAGTCAATAAAGGAAATCATAATTGTGAGACAGTAAAAATAGATAGAGTTGAGCTTTGGAAAGTTTCAAGCAAAAAAGAGACAATCTTAAAAAGCTACATTCTAAGAGAATATTGATATAAAAATCATTCTAATTTATTTTAACATTTTAGAGTGATTTTTTTATTTTTATTAATATCTTTTTGAACTAATAATAAATATATAAAAATTTTTTTAATTTACTTTATATTTAGACATACTAAATATGAGGTGATTTTTTTGTTTGGTATTATATTTTCAATAATCGCAGGAATTACTATGACTCTTCAAGGTATTTTTAATACAAGAGCCTCTGAAAAAATAGGACTTTGGGAAATAAATTTAATTGTGCAAGGAAGCGCTTTCTTTTTTACATTGATTGCTTTCTTTTTATTTAAAGATGGTCAAATATCTAATATCAAATCTTTAAATAAACTTTATCTATTAGGTGGGTTTCTTGGAACTATAATTATATATACCGTCATGAAAGGTATAGGCAATCTTGGTCCTACATTTTCTATTAGCATAATTCTTGTATCTCAGCTCTTTAGTGCTGCAATTATAGATACTTTTGGCTTATTTGGTAGTACAAAAATAACTTTATCTTGGAATACTTATCTTGGAATGGCTTTAATGATACTTGGAATAATATTATTTAAATTTAAAAATTAAAAATAACAAATAAAAAATACATACATATAATATAAAGAAATCAATTCAGGAGTATTTTTATGTTTTTCAAAAATAAAAAAATTTCATCAAAACTTTTAAGCTTCTTAAAAGATGATTATTACGAATCTTATAGAGTCTTGATTGAATTCAAAAAGTTCCATAAAGAATTTGATAAAACAATCTCTAGTCTTGGTGGAAAGGTAATTTTTAATTTCAACCATCTAAATCTCATATGTGCTAACTTACCACCTCGTGCTATAAATAGAATTGTTGAATATCCTGAAGTTTCTTATATATCTCTTGATGAATATTGTTTTTTATGTGGAATAAGCCTCTCTAGTTCAAATGGACTTAAGGTTTCTACACCTTTTAACCTCACAGGAAATGGGGTGAAAATAGCATTAATTGATAGCGGGACTTTTCCTCACCCAGATTTATCATCACCAAATAGAATTATCTATTTTAAAGATTTAATTAATGGCTATCATTATCCCTATGATGATAATGGACATGGCACTGCTATTTCTACATTGCTATGCGGTAGTGGTATTTCATCAAAATTTAAATATAAAGGAATTGCTGATAGAAGTACTCTAGTATCTTATAAAGCATTCAATCAAAGTGGCAAAGCAAATTTTTCAGATATACTAATTGCACTTGAAACATTAATTGCTGATATAGAAAAATTTAATATAAAACTTCTTTGTATGCCATTCGAAAGTTTTAACTCTTCTCTTAGACATATAAAATATTTTGATAATTTACTTAGTATCCTTACTTCTAAAGGTGTTATTCCACTAATGCCTGCCGGAAGTAATGAAAATGATAGACCTGTTAACGGTCTAGCTAATTCAAAAAATATAATTTTAGTTGCAGGAATAAATAATGATTTATCTATTTTTAGATATTCATCTAAGGCTAATAAAAATAAAAAAATAAATATTTGTGCAAAATGCTCAAATATATCATGTGGCAAAACAGATACTTCATATATTTCTCAACGTGGTATAAATAAAATATACCCACCAAAGTTAAAAGACTTTTACAAAACTTACTCTGGAACATCTATAGCTACAGCTTACATTTGTGGAGTTTGCGCTTTGTTATTAGAAAAATATCCTCAATATGAATTTAATGATGTAGTTTCTAGAATTGAACTTTGTTCTGAAAAAGTTGAAGATTCAAATTACAGAAATGTAGGAAATGGAATTTTAAATTTGGATTTATTTCTACAATAAAATAGCATTTCAATTCAAAAATTGAAATGCTATTTTTATTTAATATATTAAAATTCCTAGCCCCTAATATCTCTCTTTAAATAAATTTATTTAAAATATTTCATTGGATTTATTGCTTTTCCATTGCTTCTTAACTCAAAATGAATGTGTGGTCCTGTACTCCTTCCTGTACTTCCTACTTCTGCTATCTTATCTCCCTTACTCACCCTTTGCCCCGTTGCACAAGTAAGTTTGCTTGCATGAGCATATAACGTTTCAATTCCACTTCCATGATCTAAAATAACTGCATTACCATATCCTCCAAGCCACCCTGCATATTTGACCACCCCTTCAAATGCTGCGCTTATTGGTTCCCCTGTTTTTCCACTTAGATCAATTCCTGAATGATGTTCATTGCCCCATCTTTTTCCGTAATGTGAGGTTATAAACTTATCTGTTCCTGGATAATTAAGAAATGCAACACCACTTACAACGGGATTTTGAATCCCCTTATAAACTATATTATCTATAGGTTTACTTATCACGCATTCATCTAAAACTTCACTTTTCACTAAATTTCCTTCTATATATACGTTCTTTTTCTTTACCTCTTTCGTCCCTAGCTTCCCATCTTTTCTAACAACTTCTCCAAGGCAAAGATTTTCACTTACTATTTCAGTTGTATTAGGTTTAATACTCTCAATATCCTTTGTAACTTCTAAAACTTCAACACTTCCTATTTTATTACCTCTACTTGAATTTAAAGCATCTATATTATCTAAAATCTCTTTTTCATTTTTTAATTCATTAAGCTTAACTTTTTCTTTATTGTATGTAACTTCGCCTTGTACTGCAACGCTTACCACAAGATCTTCATCAACAATGTTGTTTTCAACCGCTTTTTTCTTTAAACCCTCAATCACTTTATCACCATATGTGAAGCTCTCAACATACCCTATATTAACATCATCTATGTACATCCCATATGCATCAACACCAACATTTAAAGCCCCTATAACCCCTTCTCTCAATTCTTCACCAGATGTAACATTTCTCAAATCCCTTGTTTCCTCAAACTTTAGAGTATTTCTGCCTTTGTCTATTTCTGAAAATTTATGATTTAAATCCTCAAATATTTCATCATAAATTTCTTTCAAATCCTCCCTATCTTGAATATAGCCAACAAAAGTATTGTTAACGTAACCCTTATATAACTTTGTCATTCCATATCCATTTGAAAAAAAGATTAAAACAACTAAAAGAAAACCACATCTTTTAGTCCACCTCAGAAAACTATCCATAAATAAAAAACTCCTTCTAAAATTATTGTGTGAAAAAACACAATAATTAATATTTCCGAAACTTTGAGAAATTATGCATATTTTTTTAATATTCTTAAATTAAATGCTTATTGAGTGTTATTTTTCAGTTTGTTATAATAAAAACATAACTTCAAACTATAATATACGAAAGGTAGATTTAAAATATGAGCACTTTTATGCTAAAAAACTCAAAAGCAGAATTTACTCCTCTTAGCAATATTTTTATAGATAAATATATGACTGATGCAAGAGGAGAATTTGTTAAGGTTTATATTCTTTTACTAAAATGTACAACAAGCGGAGAGCCAGGTGTCAGTTCAGACATAATAGCTGCAAAACTCGGACTCTTAGAATCTGATGTAACAAATGCTTTAAGATATTGGAACAACGAAGGAGTTGTAAAACTTATTCCTATCGATAAAATGAATAACTTTGAGGTTGAATTTATAAATCTATCTCAAGTAGAATCAACAGAAAATGAAAAAGTTAATCTATTAAGTGCTTTAGAAAAGAATTCAAACAAAGATATGCTAAAAGATATCGAATCATTATTAAATCGACCTTTATCAAATAAAGAAATCGAGATGTATCTTTCATGGACACATGAACTAGGATTTTCACTTGAACTTATACTATTCCTGATAGAATACTGTGTGTCAAAAGACAAGCGAACAGCTAACTATATTGAGTCAGTTGCACTTGCTTGGCATGATTCTGGTATAAAATCTATCGAAGATGCCAATAAATATATGGCAAGGTTTGAAGATAAGTGGGTAAAAATAAGATCTATTCTTGAATATTTAGGAATAAAGAACGATGATATAATGAAGCCACAACAGGACATAATAGAGAAATGGTTATTTAATTATAATTTCCCAATAGAAGTTATATTAAGAGCTTGTGATATATGTTTTGAAAGAATAAATAAGGCGAACTTCAAATATATAGACGGAATACTTGCGAACTGGTTTAAGTTAGACCTTAAAACATTAAAGGATATCGATGCTAGAGATGATAAACCTAAACAAAAATCAAATATTCAATCAAAACCAGTTAACAGAACTTCAAATAAATCTATGAAATTTACTAACTATTCTCAAAGAGAATATGATTATGACTCAGTTGAGAATGAGTTGCTAGGATGGGATGATTAATGGTAAAAGGCTATAAAGCTGACATTATGGACTATTATGAAAAAGTCCGTAATACTGAAAAAAAAGAGTTAAAGCAAAGATATGATGAAATCAAAAGACTTCATCCTGAGATAATAGACCTAGATTCTAAAATTGGTAGTCTTTGTGCTAAAGTTTCTTTGATGGCTATTAGAAAATCAGATAACAAAGAAGCTGAAATGAATAAAATGAAAGATTTTATAGAAGATTTAAGAACTCAAAAATATGAAGCACTTGTTGCTAATGGATATCCTATTGATTACTTAAATTTAAAATATCACTGTAAAAAATGTAAAGATACTGGCTATATAGAAATAAAAAAATGTTCTTGTTATCAAAAACATTTAGTAGATATCTACTATAAAAAGTCTGATATAGAACAGCTTTTAAGAAATAATAATTTTTCAAACTTCACCCTTGCTCATTATCGTGCAAATAAGTTAGATAATGAAAGAATTTCGCCAAAAGAAAATATGCAAATGATTGTAAGTAATATTCAAGAAAATTACTTAGATAACTTTAATGCACATGATAGAAATCTTCTTTTCACAGGAAACCCTGGAACAGGAAAATCATTTTTATCACAATGCATTGCAAAACATTTATTAGACCAAGGGTTTCTTGTAGTTTACAGAACTGCTGATGAACTTCTTAGTGATTTAAAAGAAATTAAATTTAAGAATAATATAGATATCGAAAATCTTCTTGTAAATTGCGATTTACTTATAATTGATGATTTAGGTACTGAGCAAATAACAGATTTTACAATTTCTGAGCTTTTCACATTCTTAAATAAAAAATTATTAAAACAAAAGAAAATGATAGTTTCAACAAATTTATCATTTGAGGCTTTACAAAGTAATTATGATGAAAGAATTTACTCACGACTTATGGGTAACTTTACTGCATTAAAATTTATTGGTGATGATATTAGAATTGAAATGAAGAAAAAAAGAAAAAGAACACAAGCCTAAATTGGTTCTTTCTCATCTTTGGTGAAATAGAATACTGAATACATTAGAAAAGGGCATCCTAAAATGCCCTTTTGTTGTATACTTATTTTTTATACCCATACTTGAGTAAGAACCCCTAAATTGCTGTGTTCTTTTTCTTTTATATCAAAATCATATATAATTTACTTTTATATAGCAAAAAAAGCCCTATTAGGACTTTCTTTTATCTCTAGTTAGCTTGGCGACTCAGAAGGGACTCGAACCCTCGACCCCTGGCGTGACAGGCCAGTACTCTAACCAACTGAGCTACTGAGCCATTTTTTATGGTGGTCGCAACAGGGCTCGAACCTGTGACCCCCTGCTTGTAAGGCAGGTGCTCTCCCAGCTGAGCTATGCGACCATAAATTGGTGACCCCTAGGGGAATCGAACCCCTGTTACCACCGTGAAAGGGTGGTGTCTTAACCGCTTGACCAAGGGGCCGCATAGTTCTTCAATATTAAATTGAAAAATAAATAAAAATGGAGCTGATAATCGGACTTGAACCGATAACCTGCTGATTACAAATCAGCTGCTCTGCCAATTGAGCCATGCCAGCATGTATAAATCAAAATTAAAATGGCGACTCAGAAGGGACTCGAACCCTCGACCCCTGGCGTGACAGGCCAGTACTCTAACCAACTGAGCTACTGAGCCACATTAAAATGTGATTTATTAATTTAAAAATGGTGG
>JBOGAY010000132.1:0-9753 GCA_051655925.1 Sarcina sp.
TATAAACATATTTTATTTCTTCATTAATGTCTAAACAATCCAACATCAAAATATCATGCTTTTTCATATTACTTTTCCTTCCATTTATAAGAAAACTATTTTCTATATATTCAAATTCTTCTCCAAGTTCATCTGAAAATTCTAAGTCATATAATTTCACATTGCCTTTATTTTGACAGGTTATAGTAAAAGTAATCTCTTCACCAATTTCTACTTCTTTTTTACTTGCTTTCTTTTTAAAATTTATTACTTCTGATTTTCTAATCTTTATATTAATAAGATTAGATTTTATTTTTATTATGTCGTCAAAATCCTTGTCATTTTTAAAACTATATTTTAACATAACTATATTTTTAATATCTATTGCTCTACATTCTTGACTTATTTTTATACAAAGTTCCACTTCAATTTTTTGCCTCGGAAGTATTTCGCCTAACTTTATATTATTAAGCTCACTTCCTATATTAATAAAAGATTTATTTATGTATAAACTTCCTTTAATAAATTCTGCTTTATTGGGAATTATATTTGTAAGTTCTACATCTTTCATAGAAATTAAATCTTCATTATTTATTGTCATTTTTAATTTATAAAAATCACCTTCATCAATAATATTTTTATCTACTTCTATTTTAAATTCAATCCCTGATTCGCAGTTTCTCATTATTTTCACTATATTTTCATTACTATTTAGCTCAAATTTTTGCTTTGCTTTATCAAAAAATTCAATATTAAAACAACTTTTTAATGTATCAGTAAAAATTTTATCATCAATTAAAACACTAGTATATATTGTCACTTCATCATTTGGTATTAACTCATCTATTTTAATTTCTCCTCTAATATTAGATATCTCTATTCCATTTCTATTTTTTTTGAATTCATAATATTTTTTACTAAAATCTAAATTAACATTATTTTTCAAAGTAATTTCAAAAATTTTTTCATTATTTTTATTTGTTATTTTATTTTCAAAAATTAATATCTCTCCTTGATTAATCTTAGAATTTGAAACTTTTTGAATTAAATCTATACCTTTTAAATCCATCTTTTTTACATCCTTTTTAAAACATAATTCTTAATCTATTCTATGAAAAATTTTCCTAAAAAATTAATACCAATATTAAAATATAAACATATATTATTATTAAGCAAATTTTTTTATTTGAAAGGAGATTATATTATGAATTTTAATTCTATGGATTGTAACTGTGATAATGGGTATAATCCTAATACAAACTATTGTGAATACATTCAAGGAAATAGCACTGATTTACACATAAATCCTAAAGATTGTGAAGTAAGGGTTGATCTTAGAGTTAATAGAAAACGTGGAGTTAGAGTTTGGGGACAAGTTAAAGATTGTGAAAATGTTCCTGTATCAGGTGTTTTAGTTAAATTATTAAAAATTATAAATTATTGTGGAAAACAAGATTTTGTAGGTGTTAGCCATACAATAACTGACTGTAATGGCTTTTATCAATTTGAGCTAAATAGATGTGATGATTCTGACTATAAAATAATTGTATCTAAAGATGCTGTAGGAAATGAAAGAAGTATAGATATTGATAATAACGACTGTGATCCTTGTTCTCCTCCAGTAAGTAGACCTACACCTTGTCCACCTACTTATCCACCATACAAACCTAATTGCGGCTGTAAATAATTTAAAGAGCTATATGTTAATTAGGTTCTTACTCATCTTTGGGTAAAAGTTTTATAAATAAAGACGAATGCGTTAATGTAAAGCATTCGTCTTTATCAATTTTTCTAAGACAAAATCTTTACGGTTTGCCCGAAATGCTAAATAACATTTTTTAAAAAGGTTGACTAAATTAGCTCTACCATATAAAATACGTTTTATGAGTTTGAATTTGTTGTTGTTTCCTTCAACAAATCCACTACTTACATCATGAGATATCGCATTCTTGACGGGGGCGATATCTTTTTTTATCCCATCTATAAAACTCTGTATAGGAGACGACTCGTATTTATCAATAAATACTTTTAATTGAGAGGAATCATTTCCCATAAGGACTGTATAAAAAGAACAATATGCCTGCTCCAACATATCAATAATTCCATATTCTTTTTTTATTATATCTATATGTTTTTTTGTTTTTTCATGTTTTTTTAAAGTGTTTTGTAATATATAACTTAAAATTTCATTTCGTTTTACGAGAGTTATTTTTTTAGGGTATGCTTTTTTATAAGCCCAATTCATTTGTAGTTTCTGCTCAAAATTATTTTTAGCTAACAATGTAATATAGCTTATTAGTGTTTCTAAATTCCCCGTATAACCTAATCTTACTATATAAGATAAAATAATAGCAGGATCTATTTTATCAGCTAACATTTTATAAATTATATTAAGATATTCATCAACTACAGTCTTTCTTTTTTTATACTTAACTGGGTGATTTAATAGTTCAATATTTTGCACACTCATTTTAATATATTTTTGTGCAGTAAGACTACAAATTTTAAATTCATCAGCAATTAACTTAATTGACTGTGGTTGAATCTCCTTCCAGCGTGATTGTACGGAGTAAATCAATTGCTGTTTTATTTTTCTACCTTCAGCTTGTTTTTTATATTGTGCAGTATCAAAATCACGTTTCTTATTATCATATTCTATTATCAATCCATTTTCATCAGTAGGTGGATTATTATCATATGAATATGCAGCTAATTTTTCAGAGCGAGGATCTACTTTCAAGATGTTTACTTGTCGTGGGGTATCCGTAAGTATTTTTCCATCTTCTATGAATATTTCTTTAGGTAATGCAACTTTAAATATATCTCGTATACGTTGAATTAAATTTTGTAATAAATGAAATCTATCTGCAACCTGAGTACATTCAGGAAGTATTTCATTAATCGCTTTTGCATAGGCACTAGCTCTATCACGGGCAACGAGTTTAATTTTTTTGTGGCTTTTCAACCACTTCTTTAATGTTTGAGCATCTCTGCCATCTAATAATGCAATTAAATGATGATCATTCAAATCATAAATAGCAGTAGCATAAGTATTTCCTTTTTTGATAGCAACATCATCAATACCAACAGCTTCAACATCAGGTTCATCTTCAATAATTATCTTATCGTAAATTCGTTTGATTGTATCATTACTTATTTTAACTCCTATAAGGGAAAGTATTTTACTAGCTCCTTCATTACTAAGAAAAATTGAAACTGCTAAAATAAGTGAATTTAGTTCTGTTGTTCTCACTTGTGATGCTGATGCAAAATTCAGTTTTTCCATAATCACCTTCGTTTCACACGCATTATTACGGCATTTATATTTATAAGCAGTAACATGAAGATACGTAGTTTTCAAATGTATAGGAATCATCTGAATTTTACGAGTATAGGTAGCATGAAAAAAACTACTCATCTTTTTACACTTTGGACAAGTAGCTATATGTGATTTAGATTTTATGTATATATGTATTTCTTCATCTGATTCTAGCCAATCATAAATCAAATAATTCTTACCAAATAGTTTTTCATTAATATTTAACTCTTTATATTTCATTTGTTTCGTCTCCCCGTTGATGTAACTTTAGTTTAACCAAACAAGAAAATATAATAAAGGACTTAATAAAAAAAATGGCATCCGAAAATACCATTTTTTTATTTAACCACTTTTTTGAAATACCCATACTTGAGTAAGAACCTTAATTACATATAGCTCTTTAATGTTTTACTCTTCTATTAAATGAATTTCTATATTCTCTCTTCTATTATCTAAAGGATTTAAATTAATATGATGAACTATCTCTTCATCTTTAGGTTCAAGTAATAATTCATCAAGATATGTTCTTCCATCAATTGTATTTGCTACAACTTCATTTTTGTATACTACCCAATTATACTCATCTCTAATTAATAAATCTATATCTTCTTTAGAAATTATTGCTCTTGCCTCTTCTCTACCATATTTATCTTTTAATATTATATGTGCCACAGCTTCATCAATTATTTCTATATCATTTTTAACGTGTGTATCTACAATTTCTATATTTGCTTTTCTGTTATCTAAATAATTCTCGTTTATATGCTTTATAGGAGCTTTTGCACTTACATTAAGTATTAACCCTTGTAAACTTTGTTTTAAAGGTTTGCCTTTTTTATTTTTTAATTTAGAATTTATATTTTGAGCTGTATATGCATTAAGTTCTTTGCTCCATTCAACAAACCAAATCCCCTGCTCTTGAACTCTTTCTAAATCTTCTAAATCTATTAAAGCTATAAACTCTTTACCTTTTTTATTCTCCATTGTAATTTCTACAATATTGTCTTTCACTTCATATTTATTTTCACTAAACTTATAATTATTTTTCAAAATAAACACCTCTTTCAAATTTCTAGTGCTTATATAGTATAACAAAGTAAGAGTAAAAGATAAACATAATCTTTTACTCTAAATCAAAATATGAATAAATTTTATCAATTATTTTTGTTGGTTTAGTTTCAAAATTTCTTTTTATCCCTCTTGAAAGAATTTTACATTTAATACCTATACTTTTTGCATAAAAATATACATAAGGACTTCTAAGCCTTCCTCTACTACATCCTATTACTAATGGATATTTCCCATCTTCTGATATTTTGAGCAAATCTTTTTTTACTTGAGCCCTTCTTTTCCTAAACCCTAAATAAATTATTATAAATGCAAGTGGATACATTTTTTTAATTTTTTGATGTTCTTGTTTATTTATAATTGGTATATTATATTGCAAAAGTGGCATCTTTTCAAACTCTTCCTTTGTCCTTACATCTACTGTTCTTTCATTTTCAATATCTTCTAATTTAATAAACAATTTTACCCCCTTAAAATTGTTTTAACAAAATTACATATTGTTATTAGCTAAAACAACATTTATAAAATCTTTTACTTCTTTTTCATATCTTTCTTTGTCAGTAACATATGCATCCATATGTATTGCTCCATCTACTAAATATAACTTTTTATACCCCTCTTTCTTAGCATTATACATTTCTTCACACATATATACAGGCACTGTTGTATCTGCTGTTCCATGTATAAATAAAGTTGGTACTTTACTATTACAAATTGCCTTCATAGGTGAAATACCTGTTAAATCAAACTTATACTTTCTTTTTATTCTATTATTTACAAGTGGGTATAAGATATTTGCTGGTGCTTTTGCCTGTTTAAATTTATATTTTATTTCTTCTTTAGCATCTGAATATCCACAATCTTCAATAACAAACCTTACTTTATCTTCAAATAAGCCACCATAAAGCATTACTGTAGCTGCTCCCATAGATTGTCCTTGAAGTCCTATTATGATGTCATTTCCTAATTTTTCTTTCATTGCTTCAACCCATATATCAAGGTCTTTTACCTCGTTATATCCATAACTAGCAAAATCACCTTCACTTTCTCCATGAGATCTCATATCTATTAAAAGCACATTAAATCCTTCATCTAAAAACATTTTCATATATTGTATACTAATATAATGATTTGCTGTATATCCATGATGTATTATTACAAGTTTATTTGTTTCAATATTATTTTTATAAAAATATCCTTTTAATTTCAAATCATCTTCACTAAGAATTTCTATTTTTTCAACTTTTAAATTTTCATATTCTTTGTAGTCACATTTAAACTGATTTAAAAGCCTTGCTATCATCTCATCTTTTGTTTGTCTTTTAGATCTTATAACCTCTTTTTCTGCATACCTTACTAAACAAGCTGTTGCAAGTCCTGTTAAAAGTGAAATTCCAGCTGTTGTTCCTAAAGCTATTCTTGTAGATTTTTTCATTACTTTTTCCTCCTTGGTATAAAACATTCCTTTTAATAAATTATACCTAATATAATGTCACATATACAAACAAAAAATATTTTTATATTTATTTAAAGGATATACTTTTAAAGTATATCCCCTTTATTTTTTATCCAACAACTACTGCTTGAATGCACACTTCTTGATCTTTATAAATATTTACTTGTGCATCAACATTCATCTTGAATGATCCATTAACTGTTACATTTGTTCCATCACTTGTTATTGTATCTACTAAAAGGCAGAATTTAGGAACAAAACAAAGTTTTAAATCTCCATCTGTTGCACAAATATCTCCCATATAGAAAACTGTATTATCTGCAAATTCTATAGGCGCTGTAGGTGTCATTGTTATTACAAATTCACAACCTTGGCCAGCAGTCACTACGCACCCTTTTATTGTTATAGTACCTTCAAATGTCCAACCTTGTGCTCTGATACAAAGTTCTCCTTGTTCTGCTTTACAAGTAGTTGTACATTTTAACATATCCTTAGTTATTACACCATCATAACATCCTGTTATAGTATTTTTTGTAACTGTAATTGCTTTTCCATTAAGTTTAACATCTGGATCTGTTAATGCTACAGTTTTTGCATCTACTTGTACACAATTAACAGTAAATTTTGATGTGGCATCAATTGCTGGACATGTGCAATTGCAACTACATGGTATAACATCAACTGTTATGTCCATAGTAGTTCCGCCCTGAACTGCTGTAATTACTTCCATAGCTGGGCAAGTTTCTGCAGTTTCACTAGCAAATAATCTTTTAACTAGGGTTCTAATCGATTCTATATTACCTGTATTAAAATCACATTGCACGCCTGTACAACACTTACATGATTGTATACAATTATTACATGTTGTATTAGGTGTACAAGGACATGGTGCAGGTGTAGGTGGACATGGATCTACTGGTGGATCTACGCATATTGGAGGTTCTACACATCTTGATTCTACTATCATATTTTTTTGATATTCAGCATTATAGTTACCATTATACTCTTTTGTACTAAGGTCGAAAGCTTCATTATAACCATTTGATGTAAAGTTGTCTTTGTCTGTGTTATACTTACTTGAATATTTGTTAGAGCAATATTTATTGTATTTCATATTTTACACCTCTTATTAATAAAAGTTTATATAATATTATATAAAATTAACATAAGATTGTTACTACTCTCTCCCTAATAAATTGTACAAGTTTAAATTTCCTAAAATTTTCACCTCAATAGTTTTATTATTATTTTTTTTATACCACACTTTATTTATATCGATTTTTATATAAATTTTTTCTTTTCTATATAAGTCTTCTACCTTTATTCCTTGTATATGTGTAGCACAGTCTATATATAAAAATTCATTTTGCTTTTCTTCATGTATATATATTCTATTACATTCAAAAGAACTATATTTCGTATAGCTATTAAAGCTTGTTAGTACTATTATTCTTTTACCACGAAATACTTCTCCCTTAATACTTACGCCTTCTTTTATATCTATAATTTTGATATTTTCTATAACCGCTTCAATTATGCACTTTTCTATTTCATTTATATTTTTTTCAGTATTTTGCAACTCATATTCTTCAATTAACAAAAATTCTTTACTAGCAAAAATTTCTTTATCTAGCTTACCTTCCATACACCTTTTATTCCTCCACTACTCCTAATATTGAAAAACTTATAATATATTTTTTTTCGTTAATTTTTTTCAGATAAATATCTTCAATAAATATATTACTAATTATTTTTTTATACTTATCAACTCTTTGACCTTCTACCACTACATTAAAGTTAAACTTCTTTCTATCTGTGCATATTAAGTTATTATATTCTAAACTTATATACTCTATTAGACTATTTAAGCTTCCCTCAATTTTCATTTTAAATTTACCATCTAAACTATTTAAATCTACAATTTCTGTTTTAAATATACTTTGTTCAGTTTTGCACTTAGTAAAATATTTTATTTTAGGCTTATCAATAATTTCTACTATCTCCTCTATAATAAAATCATCAAATCCAAGTACATCACAAGGAATATAGTCAGCTATCCCACAGTACTCTATACAATTTCTAATAACTTTCATCTTACTATCTCCTTCTTTGTCACCTATGTAAATACTATTAATAATTATTCGGAATATCAAAATTAAATACCAAAATTAAAGAAGTTACCTTAATTATAAAAATAACTTCTTTTATCAATAATTTTATTAAAATGATTTATAATAAGCATCAATTTCCACCTTATAACTGCTCAAATCAGTATGTTCATTAACTTTCGTAACAAAATTAAATTCACCATATTCATTTGTAAAGATTTTGTCAACTTCAGTTCTTTCTATATTTCCATTACATGAATTATATTTAAAGACTCTTACTAAAACATCTTTGTATGGAATATCATTTGAATCCACTGTTTTACCAAACATTCTATAATATATTTTTCTTTCAACATATATATCTTTTTTTACATCTTCAAATTTTTCTATATGAAGGATATCATCACATGAAAAAATATCTTCTATTAATTCACATGATACTTTTAATCTTAAATTCAATTTTTCTCGATAAGTATAATCACTATTATCACATACAGAAAAATTTCCATCTAAATAACCATTGATATTTATATAACATTCTTCTTCACTTAATTTAAAAGATACATCTCTTAAATCTGAATTATCTATATACATGCTCCTCCCTCCAACTAAAATAAACTTTGATATTATTATAATATTGTTCCCTCTTTACATTTGTTACTTATATTTATTAAGGAGTACAATAAGTAGTACTCCTTTATCTATATAAATAATTTCCAAATGCTTACAACACGTGTTTTGTTATAAATTTCACTGGCAAAAATTTATAACAATATAAGCTTTTAAAAATTAGTTACTATATAATATGCTAAAACTCCTCAATAGTTATATTAATTTTAAAAATTGAGGTAGCTATTTTTTAGCTACCTCAATAAATATTCAAAATATTTATAATATAAACCATTTTCATTAAAGCCTTCATTTGCTTCATCTAAATTAATATTAATCCCTTCAAGATCAACAAAAACTTCTTTTTGATTATTCTTATATAACTCGACGTCATCTTGTTCATTATATAAATCTTTTTCCTCTTCATTAAAAATATTCTTATCAACTATTCCTACATATGCTAATAATTTATCTTTAGATACACTATATTGTATTAAAGACACCTCTTCCTTCAATATCTCATCATTAAAATTTAAAAACTGTTCTAGCTTTAAATCATATATAACAGCCGCTATGCTTTCTTCTTGTGAACTTATACCTATAAACAATTTTTCATCTGTTATAAATTCAATATCTATAATTACTGGTATCTCCTCATTACGCCTAAACAATTTTTCTATTCTACTTCCTTTATAAAATATGTTGATAAAAGATTTTTCCTTAGTATTATAAATTAATATATTATCCTCTGGATTTTTAGCTACAATTGCTATGTTATCACCTTTTATATCACTTCTATATATATCTCTAGTTTCAAAAATATTTTCTATTGAACCATCTATTATAGAATATTTGTAAATTTCAGCCTTTGTAATTTCTCCTGTTTTAATATCTTTATATTTTTTTTTCCAAATTATCTGATTATTATCTATTTGAATATCTGATAATTCTTCTTTATAGTTATTATAAGATGTTGCTATTTTTAAACCTTCTTTTTTTTCTAAATCATATTTTATAATATCAGTCATAATTGTTGCTGTGATTATATTGTTATTATCAATAATATTTTCACTATATTTAGTATATATAAGAAAATTATCCTCAACTTTAAATTCTCTAGGAATAAAATTTATATAATTTTCTGATTCTTTATTAACTATAACTCCTTCTTCTATTAAATTTTTACTATTACTATTAATTAATTTTGCATATAT
>JBOGAY010000133.1:0-7861 GCA_051655925.1 Sarcina sp.
GTAAAAAAAAGGATATAGAGAGAGTTTTGAGAGTTTGGGCTATACCTTCTATAATTTATGAAAAAGTAGAAAATACTCCAAGTGGAATATCTCTTGAAGGTCAAAAATTGACAGGAAAGGGTATGTTGATAGAGGGAGATTTAAATATTAAAATAGAATATGTAGCCTGCGTGGATAGTCAATCAACACATACTACAGACTTTACAGTTCCTTTTTGTATATATATAGTATTACCTGAAAATTTTAATTCTAACGCATTAGTTACAAGCTCAATTTTAATTGAAGATATAAATATAAATTTATTAAATGAAAGAAGTATTTATTGTAATGTAACTTTAATGGGTATAACAGATGTTTGTTGAGGGGGGGTAAATTTTGACTAATATTAATATTGTTGATGATTCAAAGGTAACTTTTCCAAGTAACCCTAAATATTTCAAAGAAGAAGTTCTGAGTCAAATATATACATTGGATAGTTGTTATTCAGATATAGATGATTTGATTGATTTTATAGGAAATATCTCAATAGAAAGTTACAATTTCAAAAAAGAAGAAATTGGTTTATCAGTAGAAGGAAATTACAGAAGTGGAGAAAAAGTGAATGTTGCTGTAAAGTTGAAAGGAAAATTAACCTATAATACCAAATGTCAAAATACAGGGGTAAATATTGTTTTTTTTGAATTTATAAAAAAAATAACTATAGTAATTCCACAAAAAATAAATAATAAATACACTTGTGATTTAATAAGAAGTAATAGGTTTATTATAAAACCTTATATAGAGGATTTATATTGTAGAAAAATTAATTTAAGGCGAATACATATATCCGCTATTTTATTTGTTGATTTCAATTTTTGTTGATAAACATATGATTAAAAGATGAAAAACTAAATTTGTTACATACAAGTAAAAGTGTAGGGGCAATATATTATAAGATGAATATGTTTATATATTTTCAAAAAACTATAATTTTATAGTGCAATAGTATAATAACAGACTTCTTTTGAAATTTTTTTTAAAAAGTGTTAATATAATACTACTGAGGTCAATATAATAAAGGATTTGGGGTCGAATATAACTATGAAAAAATTCAATTCATTAAAGGATTATCTACAAAAGTACAAGATTGTAGGTAATGAAATTTCTACAAATGAAGAATATATAAATGTAGTATTAAGTGAAATTAAGAATAAAAATAGCAATTTGAATTATTTAATAAACAATTTAGTAAATGAAAATGAGCTAGATAAATTAAATGAAGTTGGAAAATTGTTAAACGATAATGGTATAAAATTAATATTTAACATGCAAAACCCAAGTAGTAATAATTTAGAAATTTTAAAAGTCTATTTAAAGTATTCCGATGAGAGTACTTGCTCTAATAAGGGAAATGTTATAAAAGCTTTAATTAAGGCAGAAGATTTAGAGGGGATAGATATTCTAATAGATACTAATTTTATAAATAATAGAAATGTAGATAAATATCTTAATTTTGCAATCAATAGTGGAAAATATAAAGTTGTTCCGAAGCTTATTGAGAAAAAAAATGCTTAAAAAACAAAGGATGAAGTAAAGATGGGATTAGAATTTAAAATGAAAAATATGAATATATTAGATGATTTAGAAGCGGAACTTTCTAAAAAATTAAATATAAAGATAAGTTTTGATGATCTTGAAGATAAAGAACATAAATCAAATGATAAAGAGAAAGACAAAAAAGAAGATTAAGAGCTAATAGCAGTTACATAAGTAACTGCTATTTAATTTTATGAAGTTTTTGTTCAACATTTTCAACAATAGATAATTAAACGTTAAAGATATTTTAATTAATTGGTAATATTGAGTTTGTAAATTTACCATAAAATAATAATATAAGCAAAAGAAAACAACCTTTTAAAATCTTGGGGGTATTACAGATGAAAACAATTAATTTTAATTTTAGTGACTTTAATTTAGAGAGATTTATAAAAGACTATGATGAAAAAATAAGATTAGTATTTGGAATAAATCAAAGTGAACCACTTGGAAGAATTATAGAAACGTTAAATCATAATACATTAGAAATTAAATTCAATGAAGAGGCGCTTTCTAAAAATGAAATGTTAATAGGAATAGAAAAAGAAGAGATTGCTATATTTATGCCATTAGGCGCTTTAGGTGATACTAATAGAACCACTCTTCGATTAATAAACATGATAAAATATAAAATTAAAGAAGAAAATATAGGTGATGTTTTTAAAGATTCAGAAAAATTTAGTTTAGCTCAAGAGCTTTTAGATTTAGGTGATTTAAATGTTAGTAGTGATTCATCTATAGGAATAGTTATTACTAAAATAAATGATAAAATATTCATGAGTTTTGGTCAATATGAATGTGGAAGCTGCATGAATGTGCCTGTTTTAACTTTAAAAGAAAATACCGGGAATTTATCAAATGAAATAAAAGACTATTTATATAAATATAAAAATTAATAAAAAAAGCCTTAGAAATTATTAAAATGTACTTAACTAAGAGTACACTTTAATATTTCGAAGGCTTTTTCATATTTACAATTAGTTTTATTCATTATATTGGTTAGTTAATTTTTTGAATATCACATTTGAAAGCTCTGAATTTAAATCCAATAATATATTGCCTTTAATGGGTTTAAATGAAATGCTATCAAAGGATACAAGACCAGTAAAGTTATTACTATAATTAAGTTGGTAATTTAAGTCATCAATCGTTAAAATGGGATTTTGATTTAAATCTAAACCTAGAAATTCACATTTTTTATTTAAGCTTTTAAGATAATTAATTACTGCTACAACTATTGATTGATCTGTAAAATAATAATTTTCTAAAGAAAAGTTACGAAATGTATTAATGTTTAATAATTTTTCCATAAAATCACTCCTCATTAAAATATCTAATTACTTGTCTTGATAGTTTGTGTATATACTATATTAATTATTCTATTATATTAATTATACTGAGAGTTATTTTAGATGTAAATAATATTGATAAAAGTTGTAAACATTTTTAAAAATAGATATCTTATATAGTTAAATGATAAAATATTATAAATTTTATATAATATAAGCCCTTTAAATAAATGTTAAAGGGCTTATAGTTATAAATCTTCTACATTTATAGAATTTTTATCTAATCTTTTATTAGTAATAGCACCGAATACTTTATAAAATACTGCAAATAAAGGTATTCCTATAAATATACCTACTACCCCGTACAAACTTGTTCCTATAAGAATAGCTAAAGTTACCCAAAGAGAAGATAGTCCTACTGAGTTTCCAACGACTCTAGGATAGATAAAGTTCCCTTCTATTTGTTGAAGTATAAGGATAAATATTAAAAATGTTAAAGCTTTTATAGGACTGACCATAAATAGTATAAATAAAGATGGAATAGTTCCTATGAATGCTCCAAATATAGGAATTATACTTGAAACTCCTACAAGAGTTCCTATAAGAAATGCATAAGGAAGTCTCAAACAAGTCATTCCTATAAAACAAAGAGTTCCTATAATAACCGCTTCTATGCATTGACCTGTAATAAAAGAGGCATATGTTTTATTTGCAATTCTAAAAATTTCTAATGTTTTATTTGCTGCTTTTTTAGGTATAAAAGCAAATAAAATTTTTTTAACTTGAATTATTAGTTTTTCTTTATTTGCAAGCATATAAATAGAAAATATTATTGCTAAGAAAATATCAAAAATACTCGTTGTTACACTAAGTGTAATATCAATAGCGTTAGATAAAACAGAAGTTAACATTTGTGTTGATACACTAAGTATTTCTTTCCACATATTAAGAATATTACTAAACACTTCATTTAATTGAGCCGAGTTAACATTTTTAAGTAATTTTTCGATTAAATGCTCAAGTTGTTGTAAATATCCTGGTATACTATCTCCTAATTTAGATACACTTTCAATTAGTTGAGGTATAACAAATATAATTACAGTTGTTATAATTCCTATAATAGTTATTAAAGCAAAAAGTATAGATAGTGGTCGTTTAGTAGCTCTAATTTTACTATTTTTACTTTTATCCATAAATTTAAAAACTCTATTATCAAAGAATTTCATAAGTAAATTTAAAACAAAAGCTATAGCAATTGCCCAAATAAAAGGTGAAATCATATCAAAAAACTTATTTATAAGCTCTATTAAATCTTTAAAGTTCCAAAGAAGTGCTGCAAGAACAAGAATATAAGTACTTAATATGATATAAGATTTTAATTTTAAATCTTTAAAAAACAAATAATATCACTTTCCTTTTTATTATATCTATAAAATAGATTTATATTTTTTAAAGATACAATTCTATAACAAATATTTAATAAATACAATTTTAAAAGAAAATAAATATAATTTTAAAAAAAGATATTATGAAAATAAAAAAAATAGTTAAATGATTTGATATAAAAAAATAGCCTTCCTATTTATAGGAAAGCTATTTTTTACTTAGTTAAAATATCATTTTTAAGTTTTGTACATTTTTTAGAACTTATTAATATTTCAAATATATCTCTGTAAATAAGCCATTCACTTGTTTTAGAGGTATTGTCAAAATATGATTGAAGCTCTTGAGGGATTACTCCCGTTGTATAATTATCATCAAACTTGCAATGTATACTTTTTTTCATTTGGTTAAGTTTTTCAATTCTTTCATCTCTATTATCTTGAAGTGAGATGTCAGAATATTCGACTCTATTTATTATTGATTGAGCTTTTATTAATAAATATCTTTCTTCATATAAAAATTCTTTCAAGTCTGTGTTATCTAGGACTGTATTATTGATATAAATTTTATTTTCCATAGACTTTGCAAGTAGTGTTTGATTTTTAATTTCAAGTCTATTATGTTTGAATTTTGTAATATTAAGTAATTTATCAACAATGTCCTCACCAATTTCATGATATGTTGTAATAAGAAATTTTGTTTCTTTTGATATATAGTACGGAAAAATTATTCTTCCTGATAATAATGTTATAATTACTCCTATTATTACTAAATAAATTCTATCAAAAGATAAAATTGCTGAATTAGGATCAGATAAACTTGCAAGTCCTAAAACAAGCAATGTAATATATGTAATCTGTTTATCATAGGTTTTCATAAAACTATTCATATAAACTGTTAACATTAAAATAATATATCTTTCTATGGTTCCTTTAAAAATAGCAAATAAAACTAAAAAGTAAAGAGCACCAAGTACAGTCCCTTTTACTCTATGTATTCCCCTCTTCTTTAATGTATCATTATATGGTTGGCTTACAGAGGCGATTGTATATATAATCCAACTACCATGATGGATATCAAAATATTGAATTACAAAATAAGTTACTGATATAGTAAGAGCTGTTCTAAATGCGAATGTAAATCTTACAGAGTCAGTATTAAAGTGGCCTTTTAAAATTTTTATGTGTTCATAAAAATCATGAGTACTTTTCTTAAAACTTAATTTTTCATTAGATGTCATTCTAAGTTCTATAAGAAGATTTTTTATAATATTTATACTTTCATAAATTTCATATAATAAAAAATCTTCTTTATTGTTTTTTTTTATGATTGTTTTAACATCTAAAATATTATTATCAAGTTCTACTACATTAATTTCTTTATTAGCGAAATTTCTAAGAGTACAAACACTCTTTTTAATATTAAAAGCAGTATCTATATCATTTAGTCCTTGATTAGATAAAGTTTTTATATCAAATTTTAGCTTTTCAAGAGTAGTAAGTATGTTTAACTCTATATCCTCTTTTTTATTTAAATAAAAATTATTATTTCTCATTTCAAATATTTCATTAGTCCACTCTTTAACTATTTGATTGAATTTATTTGTATGTTCTTCAGTTTTATTATTATATATAATATCATCGGTAAGATTATATATAAGCGAAAGCATATCAATTAAATGTCCATGTTTATTTTTAGAGGACTGTTTTCTATTAATAATTATTTGAACTAAGAAAGATACTATTGCTACAATAACAAGAGCTAAAATTCTTAAATAGAAATAATGTTTACTAGGAGATACACATAAAAGTAATGTATAGCCTAATAAGAATGGAAAATATATAGATTTTTTTAGTCTATATACAAGAAGATATAAAAGTGAAAATATAGCTAAAAAGTTTATAGGTAGACCTGTAAACATATTTAAGTTAGCGATAAAGGGAACGATTCCTATAAATAATGTAAGTAACATTATTTTAGAAAAAACCCTTAAAGGACTTCCTGTAAAATTCTTATTTAGTATGAAAAGTGCTATAAGAAAGACAACAATACTAAGAATTATATTATCTGCTCCAAGATAAAACTGAGCAGCTAAAAAAGTAACTACAGTCGCTAAAAGAACAAATGTATTTCTAATAATTAATTGTTTATCCATTTTTACTCCTATCAAAATATTTTTTGTTATTTAGATTATACAGTTTAAGTTGATATTTGTCTAAAAAATAAAAGTTTAACAAAGATAGTATTTTACATCTTTAGATTATACAAATTATAATATAGAAGGAAGCGAAAACAAAGGAGGAATTTTATGGGATATATAATGGCATTTGTTGTAACTTTAATTTTAATTTTGGTACTTGGAGTTAGAACGCATTCTAAACAAATAAATATAAAATATTTATTTTGGAATTTGAATAAAGAAATTATTTTAGGATACAAGTCTATATATAAAGAAAATAGTTTTTTTAAATTTATAATGTATATAACACTTATAACGCTCCCTAGTTTGTTTACATTTATAATTATTATTAAAAGCTTATATGCGTATTTACTTCAAGAAAAGTTTCAGTATAGTATAATAAAATTTTTAATAATAATTATAATTGGTATAAGTCTTTATTATTTTGTGGGATATATATTGATTTTGTTTAATAAAATTAATAAATTTATAAGAAGGACAGAAGATACTGAATTTCGTATAGATCTTTTTATTAGTTATCTTTTGATTAGTACATATTTATTTCTAATGATATTATTTCCAAAGCAATTTAAGAATTTAGCCATAATATCACTTATATCGATGCTTATAAGTTATTTATTAAATATAAAACTTTTGTTTAAACTTATGATAAACCCTCAAAATGCAAAATCAGGACAAGATGAGGATATAACTTTTAATAGAATCATAGTAGCTGCTGTATTAATTTTATTTATGGTAATTTTAAATTTATATGTAGCTGTATGTACTGTATATAGTATGGACCATTTAGCTTATGCAAATGCTAATGGATATTTTAGCCTCTTCTATTACACTATAATAAGTTTTACAACAATAGGATATGGAGATATAGTACCTGTTAGTAATTTAGCTAGAGGTATAGCAATAATAATAGCTACAACTAGTGTTATAAGTCTTACAATTTTTCTTGGAAGTATTTTATCTTATAGAGACAAATTTAAATAATATGATATTAAGAATATAAATTAATGTAAAATTTTCACTTTATTTAGAGGTAGTTTAAAAGTTTTCTTTAGTATAGAGATACTAAGGGGGCTTTATTATGAAAACATATGAATTTAAAGAAAAACTTGCAATGTCACTACCTAAAACGGTAGGAATACTAATAGCGTTATATGCTGCAATGGGGTTTATACTTTGGCTTGCAATAGAACAAGATAAAATGGTGTTTATAGTAAGTCTATTAATGCTTGTACCTGTATATTGTACTTTTCGAACTATCAGAGTGTATTTAAATCCAAATATTTTAGTGAAATTATCAGATGATGGAGTTGAGTTTAAAGACCATAATGAATTAAAACTTTTAAAATGGACTGAATTAGAGAAGGTTTGGGTAAGATTAGAACTTTCAGATGCTTCAAAATTTGCACCGCGT
>JBOGAY010000134.1:0-5471 GCA_051655925.1 Sarcina sp.
CAGATTGGAATTTAAGTGAAGAAGAATTTGAAAAGTGTATAGTTAAAGAATATCAAAATAATACATATGAATAGAAAAAAGTGGAGAGATTTGCAGATCTCTCCACTTTTTTTGAATCGCATTTCTTGATTACCTTTATAATTCAATGCAATATTTGTGTTAAAATTTTTTCACCCTCACAAAATTATTAAAAATGCTAATCAAATAAGAAAATCAAGATTAAGAATATTAACCATAAATTTAATTGCAATTCTTATTTATTCTAATTTTAATTATCTTCAGCAATATTCAACTCTTCTTTAAGTTTATTAAAAAAATTAGAAGATATTTCTATATTAGGCCTTTCTTCTTCAGGAATCAATTTTCCTTTAAAATCAAAACATAAAAATATTTTATATTTAAACTCTTCTAAATCATCAGAAAAACATTTATATTTTTTTAATTTAAATGTTATTTTTCTTGAATTAATTATACCTATCTTACCAGAAATTATTTCATATTCATCTGAATTATAAATTTCATTTACTCCCAAATCATTTTTTAATTTTTGAAAAACTTTTTCAGAGATAACAATCGATTTATTCGACGATAAATTTAAAGAATATTTAAAATAAATTTTATCAAAAGATAATATATTTTGTTTCATTATATTTTTAATTTCATTTTCCTGTAAATAGTAAGATTTCTTATTTACATCATAAACTATTATTTCATCTTTCATAAGTTCCCCCTAAATAAATTATATTATTTATATATACAATATAATTTATTTAAAGTCAACAATACTATAGAAATGATTTTGTCCAAAATTTCACTTTGATTTTTATCAATTTAAAAACTTATTTTTTATAAATTTCACTTCTATGTCCTACTTCAAGAACTAATATAGTTAATACCTCATCATGGATATTACAAAGTAATCTATAATTACCTACTCTGTATCTCCAAAACCCTTTTTTATTTCCTACTAATGCTTTTCCATGTGCTTTAGGATTATTACAATCAACAAGATTTTTCTTAATCCATTTTAAAATAATTGTTTGAACTGATTTATCTAATTTTTTTAAATGTCCTAAAGATGTTTCTGAAAATTCAACTTTATATTTAATCATAAATCAATTCCTAATTCCTCAATTACGCTATCAAAAGAGTAAGTTTTTTGGTTTGACTCTACATGAGTTTTATAAGCATTTTCAGCAACTTTTAAATCATATTCTTCTTCCAATCTTTCAAAAACAATTTTTTTTATATAACTAGAAAGTCCAACACCTTCAAAATCAGCAACTTTTTTTAATAATAGTTCTTCATCAGTATTTAATCTAACAGAAATAATTGACATAAAAAACCTCCCTTAACATTTGGTATTACAATTGTAATACTTTTTTTGATTGTTTACAAGAGGTTTTTTATTAATTTTAAGTTAAAAATATCATTTAACCCAGTAAATACAAAGCAAATCTAAATTTTACTAAAAACTCTGATATTTCTTAATTTTTTTAACAATAATAATAAAAGTGAATTCTTTGTAAAATCGATTTTAAGCTGTGTTAGATTATTAGTATGAGGATTTCATGCAGAAATACATTAAAACTGTTTTTAAAGGTATTTTATAGCTTTTAAATGTGGGTTGGAATGTAGGATTAGAATTTGAAATTGATTATTTTTTGATTTTAAGTTTTTTGTTATTTTATAAAATTTAAAAAAATTCAAATTCTTTTTTTCTCGCGTATGCGTGTCTTTAGAATCTTTTTTTCTTTTAATTCCTTTAAATACTTTCGGCACTAATCTAAGTTAGTAAAATCAATGGAAATTAAATGGTATAGGGTACAAAATCCAAAGGTTAAGGGTACAAAATCCAAAGGTTAAGGGTACAAAATCCAAAGGTTAAGGGTACAAAAATAATTGAAATGTACCCTAATTTTTGTTATACTGTTTTAGGGTACAAAATCCAATTGAAAAAAGGGGGAAAATATGGCTAAAAATGAAAAATTTGAATTGAAACATCATAAAGATTTTCATGGAATACAATTTCAAGATTTTAATGTTAAAGAAAGAAATTTAGTCTTTGCATTGTGTTATAAATTAATGAATCAAGAAAGTAATCTATTAGAATTTGATGTAAAAGAAATTTCTAAAATTAGTAATTATACTCCAACTAAAGCAGGAGATAATATTTATAAATCCTTAGAAGAAACATATAAGAGAATAAAAAATGCGAGTATAGTTGTAAAAAAGGAAAATGGAGTAAAGCATTTTGTTTTATTTACTGTTTTTGAAACTTTTGAAGATAAAGGATTAGTTAAAATAAGAGTAAATGATGAATACCGTTATTTGTTAAATCAAGTAGCAAAGCCATTTACAATTCAAGATGTTTTGGAATATACCAGTTTAGGAAGTGGTTATTCACAGCTCATGTACTCTTTATTAAAAGAGTGGGAAAAATCAAAAAATATTGAATTTGAAATTAATAAATTTAGAGAATTATTAGGAATACCTCAAGGGTATAGAATTTCTGAAATTGATAAAAGAGTTTTAAATCCAATAATGGAAGAATTGCCTCAATATTTTTTTAATTTAAAATTAGAAAAAATAAAAACTGGAAGAAAGGTTACTAGTTTAAAGTTTACTTGGGGAAATCGAATAGAAAAAATTGAGAACAAAAATAATAGTGACGTTATTGATATAATTGAAGTTTCAGATAAATTAAATAAAGTCATAGAAAAAGTAAAAAAGAATAGATTTATCAAACCTTTGTTAATAATAGATAATATTGAAATATTAGTTGAAATGTTTCAAGAAAAAGATCTTATAAAAGGTTTGAATTGGTCATATAAAGAGATTAAACAAGAGATTAAAAGTTTAAATTATTTAATAAAATCTATAAAAACAGGAATGGAGCAAAAAGAAAAAAAATTAGTTGTAAAAACTGTTCCTGAAGTTGTCCAAGAACAAGAAATAAAAGAAGAAATTTTAAAAGAAAATAACTTAGATTTAGAAAAAGATCAAGAGCTTAAAATTACAGAAATTGAAAAAATTAAAATTACAAAAGATGAATATGAAGAACTATATAAAAAATATTTAGAAAAACAAAAAACTAATCATACTCCATTTATGAGAAAAACTTTTGATATTAGTAATAAAGATAAATATGAAATAGTTGAAAAAATTGAAATAAAAGAAGAACAAAATTTAAATAGAATTGAATTAACTCAAGAAGAATTTAATAAAATAAAAACAGGAATTATATTTTTTATTAAATTAAATAAGGGTAATTATTCAAAAGAATTATTAGATGAAAAATATAAAATAGTTGAAAAGGTTGAATTAGATGAATCAGTAACAAATTTATTAAAATTATGGCATATTTCAGATGATGAAATATTACAAGGAATATCTATGGGATATACTAGAAAAGAATCAATTGAAATAATAATAGAAGATAGAAAGCAGAATAATATTATTATAAATTTTGAAAAAATAACAGAGGATAAATTACTTGGAAAAAATAATAAAAAATTAGTTGGTGGAGCTTTAATCGCAAGATTGGAAAAAATTGCAAGGGATGAAAATATAAAAATCCAATATAAAGATAAAATAATTGGTTAAAAAAGAGAGATTTCTAATTTCTCTTTTTTTATTTATACAATATATTGTGTTAAACTTTTAAACCAAACAATATATATTGTGTTTTTTAATTTTTTTCTATGATTTTTTTTTATCCTTTTTTAAAAAGTTTGCTCATATTTTTAACGATACCTTTCTTTTTGGTTATAGCATTAATGTGTCAAATATTTTTTTTTAACCATTTTTTTAATCATTTTTACAGTTTTACACATTTGTAGAATTACATAAAGATATGTATAATTTTAATAGGAGGTGAATTATATGTATAGTAATGATTTAAGAGTATTATCAACATCATATTTGAATCTAGAAAAAGAATTTTATAAAAAAGCAAATCAACTTATAGAACATATTGAAAAGTTATTATTGCAATCAGAATTTTATAGAGATTATATAAACAAAATCAGAAACAATTTAAAAAAATATAAATCAATAAAAAAAATCATTATTAGAAAAAATTTATTAAAAAATAACTTAAAAAAGAAAATAACACCTATTAAATCATTTAATCATATTCTGATTGATGGTATAAGAGTTTTAAGAATATAAAAATCAACCTTTTTGGGTAAAACCCATTCAATTAAAATTTAATTTAAATATCCAAAGAGGAGTGACGAAATGATTAATAATAAACAAAATCAATATAATAAACAAAGTCAGTATAATAATTGTTCTATAATAAATATTGAGGGAGCAATTATAGTTTTAATTGTAATATTTATTCTGATTTTTGGTTTAATATTCTATTTATTTAAATTTAATAATAAATAAAGAAAAAAGATGGGAGCTATTTCCATCTTTTTTATATTTCAATTGAAGTTTCTAAATCAAAATGATATAATTAAAAAACAATGCACGCTTAACAGTTTCTCAAAAATGAGAAACTCGCGTGTAGAAGTCATCCCTAAAATATGGGATGACTAACAAGGTAAATTTTTTCAAAATTTGATTATAAGGAGGTGTACTTGACATGGCTGAATATAGATTACATTGTAAGGTTGGAAAAGTTGGAATGGCTAAAGCCCATGCTGAGTACATCCTAAGAGAAAATAAATATAATAAAAAGCAAGATTTAGTATATAAAGAATCGGGGAATACTAATTGTTTTTCTGATGGAACATCAGCAATTGAATTTTGGGAATCTGCTGATGATTTTGAAAGAATTAATGGAGTTTCTTATAGAGAATTTGAGTTAAATATTCCTAATGAATTAAATCATAAACAAGGAATCGAACTTGTTCAAAACTTCGTAAAACAAGAGTTAGGATATAAACATCCTTATTCTTTTGCCATCCATGAATCACATAGTAAAGATGGAGAGAAAAATCTTCATTGTCATCTTATGTTTTCTGAAAGAGAAATAGATGATATTTTGAGAACTAAAGAACAATTTTTTAAAAGAGCAAACTCAAAAAAACCTGAACTTGGTGGAGCTAAAAAAGATAATGTTTGGAGAACTAAGGAGCAACTTTTACATATTAGAAAATCATGGGAAATTTTAGCTAATCAAGCATTAGAAAGAAATGGATTTAATGAAAGGGTTTCTTGTGAATCTTTAAAGAAACAAAGAGAAGTCGCTTTAGAAAAAGGTGATTATTTAAAAGCTGAACTTTTAAATAGAACTCCAGTTAATATATCTGGAATTACTTTACAAAAAGAAAAAAGATTAGGACTAGAAAAACTAACTCCCGAAGAACAAGAGAAGTTTAAAGAATATAAACAAGCTAAGGAATTAAGAGAAATTAAGAAAAGAGAGCTTGAAATTAAAAGGGAAAATGTTATCCCAACAAAAGAAGAATGTAAATCTAAATTAATTAAAATCTTAAATACAACTGAAGAGGACATAA
>JBOGAY010000135.1:0-10916 GCA_051655925.1 Sarcina sp.
TAGCATTATAACTTGCGGTATAGGAGCTATAGCAACTACAATTTTCTTAATAATTGATTTGGTTCATTTACTTACAGATAAAATGGTAGATGGAGAAGGAAGACCAGTAACAGAGTGGCAATAACTAAGTGGCATAAAATAGAACTTTTTTTAATAGTACTAGCAGTAATATTAATTTATTTGATTCCATTAGATTACGTAGAGGGCAGAAGTTTTTGTATATTTTATAATTTGTATGATATAAAATGTTTTGGTTGTGGTTTTAGCAGGGCATTTTTTAATATGACTAGACTTAATATAATTGAAGCAATTGTATATAATAAGCTTATATTAATATTAGGTCCATTTATCATTACAATGTTAGTTACTGAAATAAAATATTTAATTACCAGTTTAATTGGTAATAGTGATAATGGCAAAAGTTTATTTTTAAAATTTTATATTGGTGTGAAAGAATTGTTTTACAATTAGAGGGATTTAGGTCTCTCTTTTTTTTGTGTGTTAAAAAAAAATTAACATTAAAAATAAAGAAAACACTAGATTTAAGAAAGATTTTAAATCATAATTGTTTTCAGAAGGAAGTGGAAGAAATGAATAAAAAGGGAATACTGATAAGCATAGGTATAATAATTCTATTGATAGTAGGATTTGGCATATATTATATGGATTTTCCACATAAAAACTTACCGGAAAATAGTCAGGAAAATATATATTTATTTAATAAAACAAAAAATGAAGGAATTAATGATATATCTGTTTATAATATGGGAGATGTTGTAAATCTTGGAACAACAACTTTAAATTTTGTTAAGTACATACCAAATGAACAAAAGTATATAATAGCAGAACCTAGTGAGGAAAATAATTTAAAATCTAACTTGGTTTTAGTAAATGAAGATGGGGCAAAACAAACAGTAGCAAGTGTAGTTACTAATATGTTACCTAAAGTTGAAATAATAAATGATTATTTATTTTATAAAGAATCAGATAGTAGTGAGTATATAGCTACTAATTTGAATGAAGAAAAATTAAATCAAAAAATAAAATTAAAAGATGCCTTTAAAATTATAACTTCTTATGGAGAGTATGTTTATTATTTAAATAAAGAGGGCGATTTATATTCTTATAATTTTTATACAAAAGAAACTATAGAAATTATTAAAGGGTGTAAAACAGAAAATGTTTTTGATGATAATATAGTATTAACTTTAAATGATGGAAGTTTGTACTATTATGATATGAAAAAAAATATTCTTACAAAAGATGAGTATAAGATATCTGATAATGTTGTTAATGAAGTTTCAAGTGATTCAAAGCATGATGACTGTGATACAAATATAGAGTCTGAGCACATTAAATTTGATGGTGAAATACCTCCTATAACTATTATTAAAAGTTTTAATGGAGAAAGATTAATTTATGAAGTCCCAAAACCAAATCATTCAGGCGTGAAAGATCTGTATTTAAAAGTTAAAAATCAAAAGCCTATTCTTATTGCGCAGAATATAAATAATGTGAAAATTTTTGGAAATGACTGCTTTGTTAATACTTTAATTACAGCAGAGAATAAAAAATTTACAGGTGAGGTTAAATATATCAACTTAGATAAACCTACAGAATCAAGAGTTATTTCAAATGTTTATTGTGATGTTACAAAGATGGAAAAAACACAAGATGGAACTTACTATATGAGTTACAGTGATGTTGTAGATGATACACCTGAAATGTCTGCAAATAGAGGTGGACTATTTAAATTTAAACCATCAGACACACAGGTTACTAAGATAACTAATGATGTTATAGATTTTGCAATTGAGGGAAATAACATTGTTTATGCTAAAGTAAATTCATTAACTGACTGGAATGGAAAGTATAATATTTATGTAAATGATAAAGAGGTTGCTAACAATGTTGAATTTGTTGCAATAAGAGGAACAGTTCCAATCTTTGAAGGAAATGATGGGTATCTTTATATAGTAAAAGATGGGCAAGTTCAAATGTTAGATATAAAAGTAAAAGATTATAGTTTGATTTTAAATAAATAGATAAAACATTAAAACAGCTTAAATAAAAGTATTTAAGCTGTTTTTTATTACATATGTATTGAAAGATATTTAAATGAAATTGGAAACTTTACTTAAACTTAATCTTAATTTATGTATGTTATAATGTTGTTAAATCAAACAAAAGAGAAAGGGTGAGATAATGGAGATTTTTGCAATTGGACACTCTAATTATCCTTTTGAGAAACTAGTAAATATGCTAAGAGAACATAATGTTAATTGTGTTGTGGATATTAGAGAAACACCATATTCAAGTTATAATGTGCAATATAATAAGGAGTATTTTGAGGCGAATATAAAACAAGAAGGCTTTAAGTATATTTATATGGGAAAAGAATTTGGTGCAAAAAGACAAACTAGAGAATCGTATCTAAATAAGGTCTATGCTGACTTTGAAAAGGTAAAAGAAGAAGAAACTTTTATAAATGGAATAGAAAGAATTAAAAAAGGATGTAAACTTGGATATAGAATTGTTTTATTTGGTGCAATGCAAGAGCAAATAAGATGTCACAGAAGTATTCTTATAGGTAGAGTTTTAAATAAACAAGGCTTTGATGTGAAGTATATTTTACATGAAGGTGGACTTGGTGATCAAGATTATATAGAAGATTGTCTTTTAGAAAAGTATTTTTCAGATCGAAATCAGCTAACAATTGATTCACTTCTTGGAAATGATAAATCTAGGGAAGAGATGATAGAGGAAGGATATAAATTGGCTAATAAAGACATAGGAGAAAGAACTGAAGGGATTGGTAAGTAACAGATGAGTAGACTAGAAGATAAAGATTATAATTGTTATTTTGAATTAACATTAGATCTTATAGGTGGGAAATGGAAACCAATAATTATGTACTACATAGGAGCGAAAGAAGTAATAAGGTATGGAGAGCTTAAAAGATGCATACCTAATATAAATGAAAGGATGTTAACAAGACAGCTTAGAGAACTTGAAGAAGATAAGCTTATAAATAGAAAAGTTTATAGAGAAGTACCACCAAGGGTGGAGTACTCTTTAACAGATATAGGTGAAACAGTAATTCCAATTTTAAATAATTTAAAAAGTTGGGGTATAAAATATAATGATTTACATAAAATAATTGAGATAAAAAATGAAAAAGATTACGAGTAATTTTATTATTCGTAATCTTTTTTTGAAAAACAAATGGCTAAAACAAACTATACTTTACTTTTTGTCTGTATTGGCTAAAAATATCAGTACTTGTTTTAAAGTTCATAAAAAATATATAATTTATTCATAAGAAAATGAACAAATGATAAAAGCTTTTTTAGCTTTAGGAGGAATAGAATGTTTAAAGAGTTTAAATTAAATGATAAGGTAACATTAAGAAATAAATTTGTCATGGCACCAATGACAACTTGGGCATCAAATGATGATTTAACAGTTGCAAATGATGAAGCAGAGTATTATGCAGCAAGATCAAAAGAAGTAGGGATGGTTATAACAGGATGTACTTTCTTTGAGAGAAATGGGCAAGGGTTTGATTATGAATTTTTTGCAGGAACAGATGAGTTTATTCCATCACTTAAAAAGATGGCTTCAGCAATAAAAGAAGGGGGAGCTAAAGCTATTCTTCAAATATTCCATGCTGGAAGAATGGGAGATCCAAGTAAACATGAACTTGTGAGTGCATCAGCTATTAAAGCAGAGCACAGTTTATTTGGACCAGTTGAGAATATGCCTGAACCTAGAGCATTAACACATGAAGAAATTTTAAATTTCATAGAAGAGTTTTATCAAACAATAGGAAGAGCAGTTAAAGCAGGATTTGATGGTATTGAAATTCATGGAGCTAATACATACTTAATTCAACAATTTTTCTCACCTCACTCAAATAGAAGAACAGATATGTGGGGAGGTAGTTTAGAAAACAGAATGAGATTACCATTAGAACTTGTTAAAGCTTCAATGAAAGCAAAAAAAGATTTTGCAAATGAAGATTTTATTATTGGATATAGATTCTCACCAGAAGAGCTTGAAAATCCAGGAATAACATTAGAAGATACACTTGCTTTAGTTGATAAATTATCAGAAACAGAGCTTGATTATTTACATGCGTCATTAGGATATTATAAAGCACCAAGTAAAAGAGATGAAAATATAATTATAGGAAATGCTTTAGTAGAAAAAATTAATGGCAGAAAACCACTTATAGGAGTAGGTGCAGTTGCGACTAAAGAGAATGCAAAAGATGCATTAGAAAATGTTGGATATGACATGATAGCTATAGGTCATGCATTAGTTACTGATCCTAATTGGCTTGGAAAAATTCAAAATGATGAAAAAGTAGAAAGTGCAATTATCATGTCTGAAATAGATAAGCAAGTAATACCAGCTAAAATGGCAAATGCAATTAAAGCAGCTACAGGGTGGTTTGAAGTAAAGTAAAAAACACGAACAATCAAATTTATTAAATATAGATAATGTATGCAATTTAGTAAAAGGTTAGAATTATTTTAAAAGATTCTAACCTTTTATTTGTTCTTTAAAAAAGTCAGAAAAAAATTTGAAAAATTTATTGACACTTATAAAAAAAGAGTGTAATATACTTATTAATACATCGCGAGAGGTAAGTTAACTTAAGAAGAATTTGGGAGAGAGTAAAATCTCTAAACCATTGATATAACTAAGGAGGAGATACTATGCCAAGACAAGTAATCGTAAAAATATTTGGATAATAAACAGTTTTTTTATAGCTATAAAAAATAATTTGGAAGAATAAAATATAGAATATATTTTAAAGAAAGATGAGCTTTTAGAGCTCTTATTTTTTTGGATTTTCAAGGTAGAGAAGTATAATTTTTAGAGAAAAAATTATGCTTTATTTTTTAAAATTTAAAGTGAAAAATGTTATAAAACTAATTTTATTAAATAGCAGGTATTAAAATAGTTTAGATAATTCACAGAAATAAACAAGATTCTTTCTATTGACAGAGCTTTTTTAAAATAATATTCTTAAATCATAGAATAAAAAGTATTAGACAGTGGACGATTTAAATACTTAGAAAAGCAGGAGAAAAAATGGAAATTTATAATGATTTAAAATTAGATAATCAAGTTTGTTTTAGATTATATGCAGCATCTAGAGAAGTTATAAAAAAATATAAGCCATTATTAGATAAGCATAATTTAACTTATACACAATACTTAACTATGCTAGTTTTATGGGAAGAAGAAAAAATAACAGTTAAAAATATAGGAAAGAGATTAAGACTTGATTCAGGAACACTTACACCTCTTTTAAAAAAGTTAGAAGCAATGGAGCTTGTAATAAAGTATAGAGATCCAAAAGATGATAGAAGTGTTATTGTTGAGGTAACTGAAAAAGGTAGTAGACTTAAAAATAATGTAAAAGATATTCCAAGGGAAATGTTATGCTCTGTTGGAGTTCCAAAAGAAGAATTAATTGCATTAAAAGAAATGTTAGATTCTATATTAAAGAAAATATAGATTAAATAAAAGCTGCATCTTTTATAAGGGGCAGTTTTTATTGTATTATAGAAAAGTAGAAATTATAGAGGAGGAGAAGATGAAAAATCAAATAATAAGAAAAATCTTTAATGGTTTTATTTATATTCATATTTTACATCATGGGAATGAAGTAGAATTTTATGGTTCATGGATGATGGAAGAATTGAAAGAGCATGGGTATAATGTTAGTCCAGGTACTTTATATCCAGTACTTAAATCAATGGTTGATGCAGGGCTAATAGAAAAAAATGAAAGAGTTGTTGAAGGAAAAGTAAGAAAATATTATAAAACAACAGCTCAGGGAAAAGCTTTATTAGTAGATCTTAAGGGGAATTTATCAGAATTAATGCATGAAATAGAAGAGTAAACTATGCGATTTTAGCTAAGTTTATTCTTCTATTTTTTTGAAAATAAGTCTTGTATGTTATTTTTTTTTATGTTATTATCGAATTGCGATATCGGTATTCGATAATATGGAGGGGCTATGAAAATTTTAGATATTAGTAATATAAAGTATAAAATTAGAGGGAAGACAGTGCTAGAGGATATTTCTTTAGATATAAAAAAAGGTGAAAGTATATCATTAGTTGGTGAATCAGGTTCAGGAAAATCAACTCTTTTAAAGATTTTATCAGATTTAATAAGTCCTGATGAAGGTGAGATATTGTATAAGTATAAAAAATATGAGGAACTTAATCCAGGGGACATTAGGAAGCAGATAAGTTACTGCGTTCAATTACCTTTTTTATTCGGAAAGATTGTTGAGGAAAACTTTAAGTTTATTTTTGAAATAAGAAAAGAAAATTATGACAGGAATAGAGTGTTAGCGGTCTTAAAAGAATTTAAAATAACAGAAGACTTTTTAAATAAATCAATTGAAAGTTTATCAGGTGGAGAAAAGCAAAGAATAGCTATTGCTAGAAATATGGTTTTTAAACCGGAAATTTTACTTTTAGATGAAGCTACTTCTGCATTAGATAATGATAATACTTTAATAGTAGAAAATTATATAAAAAAATTAAATGATGATGGTGTAACAGTTATTTGGGTAACTCATAGTGTTGAACAAAGTTATAGAATATTTAATAAAAGAATTACAATGAAGAATGGAAAAATTGAAAATATAGAGATTCTTAAAGCGAAGGCGGTGTTAGTATAGTATGAAAGTAGAATCATTAATATTAGCATCATTATTACTAATTATTCCGATATTTATTTCTAGCAAAGAAAAGTTAGGACTTGGAAAGGAGATTATAGTAAGCATTGCTAGAGCGATATTGCAACTTGTTATTGTAGGATATATTCTTAAGTATATATTTGCAGTAAATAATTCATTTATAACAATAGCTTTAATTTTAATTATGATTATAAATGCAGCTATTAATATTAAAAAAAGAGGAAAAGGAATAAAGAATATTTTTTGGATTTCTATCTTAGCTTTAGTTGTGAGTACAAGTATCACATTAATAGTTTTAGTTTTATCAAAGGCAATTAAATTCACACCTTCTGATATGATACCAATTTCAGGAATGATAGTTAGTAATTCAATGGTGGCAGTTGGACTTGCTTATAGCACATTAATTAGTTCATTTGAGGAAAGAAGAGCAGAAATAGAAGCAAAACTTTCATTAGGAGCTGATTCTAGACAGGCATCTAAAGAAATTATAAGAAAGGCTATTAAGTTTGCTATGTCACCTAATATTGATTCAGCAAAGACTCTTGGTATAGTATCTTTACCAGGTATGATGACAGGACTTATTCTTGGAGGAGTTTCACCAATTGAAGCAATTAAGTTTCAAATAATGGTTACTTTTATGCTAATATCAGCAACTTCACTTTCAATAATTATTGTGACATATATAAGTTATAAAAGTTTTTTCAATGAGAGAAAACAATTAATACAGAAGATGAATTAAATTTTAAAATATAAAAAATGGTGATAGAGTAACGTAAATCTATCACCATTTTTTTCTTATTTATTTATTTATAACCTCTATCATTGAAATGTTTGGATTTTTATATTGATAGTTAGTTTTATTTTTCATCATACCATGCTTTATACACTGATTAGGACAATAATGAATACAAGCAAAGCACATTTCACATTTGTTTTTGAATGAAGGGTGTTCATCATTAAATTCAATATTATTTACAGGACAAACTTTTTCGCAAAGACCACAACTAGTACAAGTTTTTTTATCGACAGTGAAGTCTTTAAATTTCATAAATGATATAGACATATTTTTAAACTTAGTATTACTAATGATTGAATATTTAAGTTTCTTTTTAGGTACTACTTTAGTTCTAAAGTTTTTTATATGTACACTGGCATTTGATATTATCTTTTCAGCTTTTTCAAGCAACTCTTTATTTTTTTCTTCAGATTGTTTAAAAAGAATACAATTATCAGGAAGAACAGTAGAAAAATAATTTGCTAATTTTATATTTCTTTGTGTAAGAATTTTATTACAATTTGCAAGTGCATTTCCACCATTTCCACCACAACATTCATATAAGAATAAATAAGTAGTTGGTTCTATTGAAAGTTTTTTCAAAAAGCGTTTTATTATGTCGGGTGCATCATAAAAGTAGATAGGAAAAATTACACCTACTATATCAGCATCTGTGTAAATTTCTTTATCTAAATCAAGTGAACCTATATGTGTAAGCTTAGCATTTTCAAGAGAATTTGCAAGCGTTTTTGCTATGTAATGCGAATTTCCAGTACCAGAGAAAAAGTAAATTTCTGATTTCATTTCTAGCCTCCTATTTGTTGTTGATACTTTTTAATTATACCCTTAAAAAGTATTGTATGTAAGATAATAAAAATTAATATTCTTAATTAATTTACAAAATTTGTGGTGAAAATATACTGTTATAAAAATAGCTACTTTGAAGATATATTTTTAGAGCTATTATTAAAAATGAAAGTATTGTAGAAAGAATTAAAGAAGATTAAAAAAACAAGAAAAACAATTCGAAGTCGAAAACAAATTTCGACTTCTTTTTTTAGTTTTTGTAAATTAAATGAAAAATAAAAAATTTCCTGTTAGAATAATTAATATACACAATTTTACAAAAAAAACCCTTTTTGTATATTTGTATAGATAAATAGCAAGTAATATGAAGAAATATAAGATAAAAGCTAGAAGACGCTTGATAATAAAATTATTAGGTTGCGCAGTGAATGTAATTGTAGTGAAGATAAATAAAAAAAGTAAGATTAGCCAAAATACATTCTTTTTTAGAATAAAACTAGATTTGAATAAAAGTAAAAATAATATTATTAAAGAAATTAATGAAAGTGAAGATACAAGTATAGCTAGAAGGGTCATTGTCATAAAAGTTATTCTCCTTTCGTTTATGTAAATATTTATATATTTATATGTGAAATAAGTAAAACATATTTTAAAATTAAGTTTTTTTAAAATATGTCGAAATTATAAGTGTGTAAAGTGAAGAAAATAAGGAGTTTTTTATGAGCAAAAAAGTTAATAGTCTTGAAAAAATATTTGTTGTAATGGTTGTGAGTATAATGGCCTTAGGTCTGTTTTTACAAATAGCATTGCAAAAAAATGTTAATAGAAATAAAGAGACATTAGTAAGTAAAGGTGAAAAAGAGTACATAGATTTATTTATAGCAGAAAATAAAAATTCAAATGAAGTAGAAATAGAATATTTAAAATATTTAGAGGATGAGAAAATAAAAGGACATAATTATGATATTGCAAGAGTAAATTATTTTTTAGGTTTAAATAATTATTTAAAGAGAGATTATTTAGATGCGATTAATTATTTTAAAGATGCTAAAGTTGAATTTTTGAAAAAAAACAATTATTTTTACATATTAAAAATTAATAACTATCTTATGCAATTATTTTTTGAAAATGAAGATTATTTAGAAGCTATGAAAGTATATCATCAAATGTATGAGCTATTAAGAAAAAATGATATCAAGGGTATGAATAAGGAAGAGATAAATAAAATAAAAATTAATACTATTACAGTATTATTAAAAGTTTCGTCTTCTTTAGGAATGCAAGATATATCAACTTCGTATTATGAAGAGTTATTAGCTTTAACTAATGAAACAAAATTTAGTACGAGTATGTCTATTTTTGCTAAATACTTTTATAATTTTAAGATAGAAAACTTTAAACTAGCAGAAGAATATGCTAAAGAGTATATAAAAGCTGTTGATAAGGTACAAATTGATAATAAGCTTATAAAAGAAGTTAGCTATTTACCGTTACTAAATGTTTATATAGAAAGCGAACAGTTTGAAAAAGCACAAATGCCTTTTATAATGTTAGAAGAAGCACAGAAAAAAGAAAAAAATAATAAAGTCAGAGGTACACTATTAATATGTGAAGGTTTATATTTGGAAAAGAAAAAAGGGAATTTTCAAGAAGCAATGGCTTATTACGAAAAAGCTTTGAAGGAATTTCAAAAAGCTAATGATGAAGAAAACATATTAAAAACTATTGAATATATAGTGAATTTGAGAGAACATATAAATGTAGATTTAGAGTATTATATTAAGGTTGCTAAAATTACTTATAATAACTATAATAATCAGAAACTTACAAGCGAATTAGTAGATACTTTAAATACGATATTTAGAGAAAAGTTAGAAATAGAGCAATCAGAGCTTATAGAAAAGTCAAAAGTAAAGTTGTTAAAATATCTAATTATATGGTATTCATATATCTAATTATTATAATTTTATTGATTTTGATGACTAGAAATTTTAGGAAAGAAGTTAGTAAACGAGAAGAAAAAGAAAAGGATATAATAAAAATGTCTAAAAGAGATTTTTTGACAAATGCATATTCTAAAAAATATATGTTTGAAAAATTAAATGAATATATAAGTAAAAAAGAAAAATTTATTTTTCTTTTATTAGATATAGATGAATTGAAGTTGATAAATGATACTTATACGCATTGCTATGGAGATGAGGTATTAGTTAATGTGGTCAAAGAAATAAAAGAGAGTATAATTGACATTGGTCATATAGGAAGGTTTGGTGGAGATGAGTTTATAATAATATTTAATGAAAATATTGATACAAAGCTAATACTTAATTTGATTAAAGATAGAGTGAGTAATAGAAGATATGGAGAACAAAAAATAAAAGTTACGATTAGTGGTGGTGCACTTAAGTGGAATGGTGAGTCAATTGATGCATTAATAAATAAAGCTAATGTTAGATTGATGGAAGCTAAGACTAATGGCAAAAATAAGATAATATATAAATAAAAAATGACCTAAGACTTATTTAAGTCTTGGGTCATTTTCTTCTACATATTCTAATATATCCCCAGGCTGACAATCAAGGATACTACAAATTGATTCAAGAG
>JBOGAY010000136.1:0-7413 GCA_051655925.1 Sarcina sp.
GGCTGAAACAATAATATTATACATACAAGACTCATACTTATCAGTAATATTTTTTTTTCAACAAATTTAAAAGGTCTATTATCACTTCTTAAAAAAATATATGTTAGTACCATTAGTATTCCAGGAATATATATCAAATCTAAAAATACTAAGTATTTAGCTAAAATTATATTAATTTGAAATGTTAAAAGACTCATAAAAAATATAAATGAATTTTTAATTATACCAAGTAACAAAAAAATATTGATATAAACTTTCACCTTTTTAGGACTTCTCTTGCAGTTTTCAAAAAATAAGTATAAATAAAAAATAATTATAAGTAACAAAAAGGTGTAATAAGATACTGAAGCAATCAAGCTTATCCCTCCTCTTACGGCTGCGTTACTTATAATTATTAAGTTAATTTCTATTTTATTCCTAAAACTTTTATCCCACCTCTAATACATTTTACATGTAGTGGAAAATCAGGACCTTTTTCTCCATCTATATCTGTTACTATATCTTCTGATGATTCAATAATTAGATTATCTGTTTTAAAGTATTCTACCCTTGAATCATTTAATATCTCGCCTCTTAACACTCGTATAAATAAGTGTATAAGTTCTGGAATACTAACTGCTTTAAATATTATTATATCTAATAGTCCGTCATCTATCTGTGCTTCTGTCGCTAATTTAAAATTCCCTGCTGTCTGTCCATTAAATGCTAACATAAGATACATATGAAATTCTTCTTCTCTTCCCTTTGTTGAAAGTTTCATATTAAGTTTTCTAAAATTAGGCAATTGCTCTAATCCTTTTAAGTAATATGCTAATTTTCCTATCGTATTTTTAAGGTTAACATCTGTTTTTTGTGATACATCTGTAAATAACCCTGTTGATAATACATTAATAAAATACTTATCATTTACTTGTCCTAAATCAACTGCTTTAGGCTCAGTTGTAAGTATTTGCTCAACGCATTTTGTAATATCTGCTGGAAGTCCTAAAAATTTAGCAAAATCATTTGCTGTTCCAACAGGTAAAATACCTATTGGCAAATCAATCCCCTTACTTTTCATCGCATTAACAACAGAATCTACAGTTCCATCTCCACCCGCTAAAAGTATATATTCATATGTTTCATCTATGTCTTCTAATGCACTGTCAATACCTTCGCCTTTTGTAATTCTAAATGGAACTATTGTTAAATTTTTTTGTTGATGCATTTTTATAACTGTATCTAAATGTGCTAATATAGCATTTTCTCCTGAATAAGGATTATAAATAAATTTTACCTTTTTCACCCTTTACCTCCACACATAATTTAAATTTAATAATTCAGACAATCAAAGCACTTCTTAGTTTCTTCATAATTCATTGAATATTGCTTAGATTATATCATTTATTTTCACCATTGTCGACTTTACACATTTTGTCCTTACTGTTATAATTTAAGATATTATTTTGCATAGTTTAATATTAATTATTTATATAAGTTTTTCTTATAAAAGATATTTATAAGAATATTTATTTGTTTTTTAGCATAAGAAATATACATTGATGATATAGCTATCTATCATCCTACTTGTAAAAGATAGGAGTATTATATCTGCTAGCTATCGAATAAAGAACTATGTGTGTTAAAACTAGGAGTGATATTGGTTATGAAAAAAAGTTGTCTACCTAACATATTCACATTCATAAACCTTGGATGTGGGGTGCTTTCTTTACTAGCAACATTCGATAAAAAATTCATACTTGCAGCAGTTCTTATAATACTTGCAGCAATAGTTGATAGATATGATGGAAGAATTGCTAGATATCTTAATGTGACTAGTGAACTTGGAAAAGAACTTGATTCTTTAGCCGATCTTGTTTCATTTGGTGTAGCACCGGCAATACTTTCATTTATATTATACAACTTTAAAGATTTCGTAGGATTTGGAATTATTGGTTATGCAGTTCTTTTAGCTTTTCCTATTTGTGGAGCTTTCAGACTTGCTAGATACAATACAACTCAATTTGATGGTGATTTCAGAGGCGTACCTATAACTATAGCTGGTGTTATCATGGCTATTTACGCTTTATTTACAGCAGAAAACTTTTTAAACCCTTACGTACCATTTATTTTAATGGTTATTTTCTCTTATCTTATGGTAAGTAATTTTAAATTGAAAAAATTATAATTATAAAGGCAGCATAACTAAAGCTTTAGTTATGCTGCTTTCGTATTTTTAGGTTTTAGATATGCTAAATAAGCTACTTAAAAAACAAAAAGTAACTTATTTAGTTTCTTAAATTATTTCTATTACTATAATTACTCATCTCTTTCGTGATCATCTGGCCTTTTACTATTTTGAAACTTAAGCTCATTATCAATTTCTGTTAATATGATTTCTTTACTGACTTGCACCTGCAAAACTGTTGTTTTAAGTCTTAAATAGTTTATGTAATTACATTGTGCAGAATCTAATGTTTCCAGTAAACAATCTATAAGATTTCCAAGTTCATCAATTCTTTTAAGTGTATCTTTAACATCACCTTTTCTTGCTAATGCTATAGAATTTAATTCACCAGCACTACCTATTAAAAGTCTATATGAATTGACATACTTTCCCAATATATCAACTAAATTATTTATTTCTCTAAAGTATTGTTCGTAGATTATTTGTGTTCCCATAAACACCTCCATAAAGCTACAAGTATGAATTAAAGGAGTTTAAGCATTTAACTCAAACCCCTTAATTTGTATAAATCATATCTAAAACTCACTATAAACCTTACATAGATGTTTGATTTACATTTTTATCATCACATACATATATAACTTCTGTCCCATCTCTATTTTTTGTTTTAAGAGTTACCCTTCTTTTCCAAAGCTGATATATATGTTTTAATGTTCTTTTAGTATAAGTTGAGTCTAATTCTCTTCCATCAAAAACATGTTCTAAATTTAGTGAATAATCTTTTTTATCTAACTCACTAACTCTGATATATGGAATTGTCCCAACACCACACTCTGACGCAATAGTATCTCTTATAACTTTCCATCCATCATCATCAGCTACTTCATCAACAACTATATCAAATCCTTTTTTAGCATATTTAAATAATCCTAATTCTTCACACAACTCTTTTGTTAAATACTTTCTTATAAATGAATTATCTCTTTCAAGTGCTCTTACCTCAAACATTTTTTTTCTACCATATTTCTTATCTATGTCTTCTAAAATTTTAAATCCTATATAATAAGGATTCAATCCATAAGGTATTGGCGCTATAACATCATTGTGTCTTTTTATAAACTCTAAATATAAACCATCTGATAAATTTAACTTTTTAAGAATATTATAATGCCAAAAACTAGCCCAACCTTCATTTATAATTTTGGTTTCAATCTGAGGCATAAAATACATACTCTCTCGTCTTACTATACTCAAAACATTTCTTTCCCATTCTTGAAGATCACCATAAGTCATAATGAACATCATCAAATCATCATCTGGCTCTAATGGTATTTTACTAACATCTGGTGGTGTTATATCCTCATATGGATCTAAAATACTTCTCTGTTCTCTTTGACTCATATAATCATCTAATATTTTTTGTTTAATCTCTTCATTAGATAATTTCTTTACTCCTACAACTCTTGGAACTTGATACCTTATAGAATGTGCTGCATCTATAACTCTTTCAACCTCTTCATATCCTATACTTGGATCATTTATATACCCTCTAATTATTTCAGCATCAAGTTTAAACATTTCTATTGTTTGACTTGCTCTTGTTCCTTCTTTAAATAATCTATTATTTTTAAAGAAATCATTATGACCATAAACATGCGCTATAGTAAGTATTTGAAGTAAAAGAGTGTTATCTCTCATTAAATATGCAAGACTTGGATCTGAATTAATTACCATTTCATAAGGTAATCCACTCATATTCAAAGAATATAGTGTTTTATTTTTTTCATATGCTTTTCCATAACTCCAATGAGGATACTTAGATGGCATACCTACATATGATTCATAAGCTAACATATCATTATACCCAATAACTTCAAATTCTTGAGGATAACAGTCAAGACCAACTTCTCTCACTATTTCTTCTATCTTGCTATTCCACTCTTCTAAGTCTTTCAATAAATAATCCATAGCTTCACCCTCCTTTAGTCATCCTCTTTTAATTCCTTAGATAACATTTCTTTTAACGCTATCCATAAGTCTTTCTTTTCTTTAACTATTACAGGTACAAAATTCTTTTGCTTAATTTCTTTTTCAAATCTATAATACATAGTTGTAGAATAAGTTGATGGTAAAAGTTCTGCATATCCAAACAAATTAGACACCGCACAAAGATTATTTACAGCTTTTATAGCCTTTTCATTATCCTCACTCCAGTTGTCTCCATCAGATGCATAGAAAGGATATATATTCCATCTATTAGGACTATATTTTTCTTCAATTAATCTTAAAGCTTCATTAAGTCCTGATGATATATAAGTTCCTCCTGATTCACCCTTATGGAAAAATTCATATTCATTAACATGTTTTGCAACAGTTGTATGTGATACAAACTCAAATGCTAAATTATTATACTTTCTTCTTAAAAATTTAGATAATACAAAGAAAAATGATCTTGCAAGGTATTTTTTAGTACTATCCATTGAACCTGAAACATCCATTATAAAAATCATAACAGCATTACTTTCTTTTTTAGGTTTTTTAGTAACTCTAAAATATCTTAAATCCTCTTCTCTAAAAGGAAATCTTTCAATTTCAGTATCTTCACCAACTTCTTTCAAAGCTCTTTTTTTGCCTTGCATCCTTGCAAATTTTGACATAACAGTTTTCTTCTTAGCAAGTCTTGGTCGTATACCATATCTTTGATATCCTCTTCTCTTACCTCTACTTTCAACTATAATTTCAGAATATTTTTTTCTATCTAAGTTAGGAAGGTCTAAATCTTCTACTATATAATCTAAAAGATCATCTAGTGTTATTTCTGTTTCATATACATCTTTACCTTCCTCATTTCCTGGACCACCAGCCCCCTGACCTTTTTGGTCAGAGGCTGATCCTAGCTTATCTCCTTTTTTTTCATCTCCAGTTCCAGTTGTTACACCTGAACTATTTTTACCATATATAAATTGATATTCCTTAATACCCCTAATTGGTATTTTATATTTCTTATTTTTACTTTCCCCAATGATACTTTCTTCTGATAAAATATCACCTAAATTTTCCTTTATAGATTTTTCTACTAGCTGTCTATGCCTTCTTCTATCCTCAATGGCTCTATCATGTTCAACCTGATTATCTAATTGATCTCTGAAAATTGCCATTTAAATTAATCCTTCCATAAATTGTTAGATGCATATTTTAAAATTATATCGCAGCAGTGAGGACAGTATCCGTTTTTCTCCATTTCAGCTACCATTGCATTGTATTTAGCATCTTGCTCTTTATCTCTAACTCTTGAACGAGTTATAATTCTTGATAAATCTTTTACTGATGCTGTAAGTTTTTTCTCAATAGCTTCTTTTAATGGCTCATATGACTTATAGTCTATTTGTGATCCACTTCTTACAAGATAGAACATATATGATGTAACATCTGCTCTAAATCCTTTTGCTGAAGCTTCCGAGATACCAATTTGCTCTTCTATACTTCTCATAAATTCTTCATCTGGATTTAATTCTTCACCAGTAGATCCATCTTTAATTTTATTCTTATTAATATAAGCTTCTGCATTATCTAAGTAATTGTTAAATAAACTATCTGCTTGCTCTCTGAAAGAATGTATAAACGCCTTTGTAATTTCTTTTTCAAGGATTTTATTATATTCTTTTCTAATTGTATCTTGAATAAATCCAAGATATTTTTTCTTATCATCTTGTGCTATATCAAGATCTTTAACAGATTTTATAATACTTTCCATTATACTTAAAGGATTTATACAATTAGACTCTGAATTAGAAAGTGCATTATCTATAGCTTTAATAATAAATCTTGTAGAAATTCCTTTCATACCTTCAACTGGTCCTGCTTCCTCCTTAAGCTCCATAACATCAATTCTCTTAGTTGCACCCTTTTCTACTATATCTTCACCATTGTATATTTTAAGTTTAGTCATAGGATCAACTTTCATTGATGGCATAAGTCTTGATAATACAGCAAACATAGCTGCTATTTCAATTGAATGAGGTGCTATATGTGCATTAAAATTTGACTTTTTAATAATTTTTTCATAAATTTTTCTTTCTTCATTAAGTTCTAAACAGTAAGGTACTTCAACCTTAACTATTCTATCAAGAATAGCTTCATTAGTGTGATCAGACTTAAATCTATTCCACTCTGCTTCATTTGAGTGAGCTATAATAAGTCCATCAAAATAAATCATAGATCCTTTACCTGGTGATGGAATTGATTTTTCTTGAGTTGCTGTAATTATTGTGTGTAGATATTCTACATCATTTTTAAATACCTCAATAAACTCGACCATTCCTCTATTACCAACGTTAAATGCTCCATTAAGTGAAAAAATTCTTGGATCATCTTCTGCATACATATCCATTCTTGAAATATCAATAGAACCATTTAAAATACTAGTATCTTGATTATTTGGATCTACAGGTGGTACTACTCCTATACCTTTTCTTGAACGAATTGAAAAATGCTTTGTTTCTATTGGAACATTTTCATACTCTCCATTATACTCATTTAAAAGTTTATGCTTACATACTGGGCATAAATCTCCTTCTATTTGTACTCCTAAAAGTTCCTCAAATTGCTTTCTAAGATGCTTAGGAATAAGATGCATTGGTTCTTCATGCATTGGACATCCTTTTATGCTGTAAATAGGTGGAGCTGTTTCTAATAACTTCTTAATTGATTCTACAAGGGAAGATTTACCTGCACCAACAGGTCCTACAAGATATAAAACCTGTCTAGATTCCTCACCTTTCATTGAAGCTGAATAGAAATAATTCATAAGTTTCATTACAACTTTATCTATTCCATAGAAATCTTCCTTAAAGAAATTGTACTTTTTAATTTTTTCATTCCCATAAAGCTTTTTAATCTTTGGATTATCCTCTGGTTTTAATACATCAAAACCTTGCTCCATTATTAAATCATAAATTCTTTTATGTGATAATTTAGTTATATCAGGATTATCTTTAACAAGCTCTAAATACTCTAAAAATGTACCTTCAAACTTATACTTATTACGACTTTCTCTATCATTTTGAATAAACTCTTTAAAATCCATATATAATCCCTCCTTTTGTATAAATATATTCACTCAAATATGTGATATATGATTATTTTTAAACTTTTTTCTTTAAAAAACTTTATTATTTTACATAAATTTTTTTTATCATTATAACTGCTTTAGTTTTACACAAAATTCCTTAATCTCCTTTTTAATT
>JBOGAY010000137.1:0-2786 GCA_051655925.1 Sarcina sp.
AAACATTGTTTACAACATAACTAAGAAACCAGCTAGTTTAACAGTTTCTGTATATGATAAAACAACAGGAAAATATATAGAACAAAATAAAGTAGTTGAAAATGGTGTTTACGGAGATTCATATAAAAATTATGAATACTCAGCACCTAAGGGTTATAAAGTAGTTGGAATAACAAATCAAATAAATGATGGAAAAGTAACAACTGTTTCAGAAAATGATTTGAAAAATCAAACATTAAACGGTGAAGACCACGTTGTTTACACAATACAAAAAGAATATAAAAATACTGTAATTGTTAATATTGATGGAAAAACATCAAATATGGTACCAAAACAAGAGGGGAATTTAGGATTAACAGGAGATAAAACGCAAGTTGTAAATCCTAAGATTCCTAAAGGATATAAAATCTTGGGGATAACAGTTGATGATAAACCAGTTCCAAGTAATGAGATAAATAATTATCAAGTTCCAAAAGTTATTGGAAATAGAGATACAAACATTGTTTATAATATTACAAAGATGGTAAATAGTGATGATATTAATACAAATCAAGGTAAATCAGACATAAAACCAGATATAAGTTCATCAGTTACTGAACAAGAAAATAAAAATGATTCTTTAAATGAAGCAAATAAAGATTTAAAAATTCATAATGAGAATACAGGTAATAATGAAAAAAATAATAAAACTTCAATAGTAAATCAAGAAAATTCTAGTAAGGTAAATATTATAACTAGTTTGCCAGATACAGGAATTGAGGCTTCTCTTAAGAAAGAAGAAGGTAAATTATTAGGGGTGTTAAGCATTCTAGGAATAGCTTTATTGTTTAAAAAGAAAAAATAATAAATAAAATAAGCATAGTGGAATTAAATTTTCACTATGCTTATTATTTTTTTATGAAAAAAGTATATTTTAATATTTTATTTTTTGAATATATAGAAAAATTCTTAAAATTTGTGTAGTTAGTGTGACATTTATTTAGTATAAAGAAATGCATAATAAATTTTGGAGGAAACAAATGAAGAAAAATAAAATAATAGCAGTTGTCTTAGCGGGTGCTGTAATAACAGCAATATCAATTACAACAATACAAAATATAACTAATAGTGAAAATCATAAAAAAATAGAGAATAATATTTTGTTAGTTAAAAGTAAAGTAGGACAACAAAGTGATAATGCAATGGTTGTAAATGGAAATGAAAAGCTTGTTTTACAAAGTAGTAGTAACTCAACTGCACAGATAATATCAAATATTTCAGTTGGAGAGATGCTAAAAATTCATTCATATGGATCAAAGTATTCAAAAGTAACTGTTAAAGAAACTGGACAAACAGGTTACATTGCAACTTGTAATTTAAATTTAATTACGAGTGGTGTGGGAGAAAAAGTTGAAAATATAGATAAATTAGGTATTGTTATGAATGTTAGTAGTGACTTAAATCTTAGAAGTCAACCTACAATGGACTCAAGGATAGAAAAAACACTAATGAATAAAACTAATTTAAAGGTTTTAGAGAAACAAGGAGATTGGTATAAGGTTGAGGCTAATCAAATGATTGGGTATGTTTATCAAGGGTATGTAGGAATATTTAAAAGTAGCAAAAATTCATCAACGAACATAGATAATTTGGTAAATGGCTCTATAAATAAAAGTAATATAAAAAAGAATACAATAAACAATAGTACAAACAGTAATGTAAACAATTATGTAAATGATAATAGTGAAAATAGTAAAATAAAGAATTCTATAACTAATAATAGTACAAAGGTGAAAGTAAGTAACTCTGCAAATGATAATAGTGTAAATAGCAAAATAACTAATTCTGCAAGTGATAATAGTGTAAATAGCAAAATAACTAATTCTACAAGTGATAATAATACAAACAGTAATGTAAACAATTCTACAAATAAAAATAGTGAAGGTAATTCAATAAGTGGTTCAACAAGTAAAAATAATTCTAAAATAGTAAGTGGAACTTCAAAAAACAATGAAATAATTTCAAGTAATAAAAATAATTTAAGTTTTACATATCAAGTAAATCCTGAAACGTTTGAAATAACAACTAAAATTAATGGGATTACTGAAGTTGCTACAAATCCACTACCTAAAAGCAAAGTAACTAATTTACAAATTAGTGCAAATAGTACTTCATGGACATATCCTGATAAGAATATTAGCATAAAACTTACAAATGAGAATGGATATTTAGATGTACAAGTAAAATCATTGACAGAAAAAGCAAATTCATTTGAATGGGCTAATATATCAGGAAAACATTACACAATGCCAATAGGTGAAGGAAAGTATATTCCTAGTGATAGCAGTGATTGGAAGCAATATTTTAATGGATATAAAAATACTACAATGTCTATGTTAACTATGCCATTTTTTGCTGTAAATAAAAAAGATTATTCAATTATGTATATAATGAATGATCCATTAAATAATAATATAAGTTTTAACACATCACCTAATATAAACTTTAATATATCACATGAATTCACTAGTATAAATCCTAATAAGACATTTTCTTATAGAATATATGCAACACCTAATAATTCTGTTAATATAGCAAAAACTTTCAAAGATTATATAGTTTCAAAAGGAGAGTTTACAACTCTTAAACAAAAAGAAGAAAAAAATCCAAATGTTGAGAAGTTAATAGGAGCACCAGAGATTTATCTATGGGATAGTGAGGTAATACAAGAAAATAATATTAGATGGCGACTTTTAGGAAAAGATATGAAAGAGCCTTTAAAAAATTGGATTGTAAAATTATTGAAT
>JBOGAY010000138.1:0-5050 GCA_051655925.1 Sarcina sp.
CTGCCAGTATAGCTGCTCCTAAAGCAGGTCCTTCAGCCGCTGAATCAATAGAAACCACTTTTTTTCCAAGCACATCTGCTAAAATCTCTTTCCATAATCTACTTTTAGCTCCACCGCCACTTACTCTTATTTTTTCAATCTTTATATCCATCTCTTTTAGAAGTTCAAAAGAATCCCTAAGGGCAAAAGCCACTCCTTCAAGAACAGCTCTTGTCATTTCACCTTTTTTATGATTGTGTGTTAACCCTATAAAACTTCCTCTTATATTTGAATCATTGTGTGGTGTTCTCTCTCCTATTAAGTATGGCATAAAAAATAATCCTTTACTTCCAACTTCTATTTTTTCAGCTATTTCATTATAGTATTTATAATCTTTCGATTCATTTACGTCTTCAACCCACCATTTAAATGCTCCAGCAGCTGAAAGCATAACACCCATTTGATGATATTTACCATTAGCATCACAAAAAGAATGAAGTCTATAATTCTTATCAGCTCTATATTCATCTGTTGATGAGAAAACAACTCCAGAAGTTCCTAAAGCTACAGATATTATTCCCTCTTTTATAGCTCCTACCCCAACTGCACCAACAGCCTGATCTCCACCACCAATAACTATTTTTACATTTTCATTTATACCAAAACTCGTTGCTATCTCTTTATCAATATTTCCTATAACTTCCATCGATTCAAAAACTTTACCTAAATTTTCTTCTCTTATTCCTAAATATTCTATCATCTCTTTTGCCCATTTTCTCTCTAAAACATTTAATATCAAAGTTCCAGAAGCATCTGATACATCAATTCCATGTATTTTTGAAAATTTATAAGCTATATAATCTTTAGGTAACATTATTTTTTTTATCTTTTGAAAATTTTCATATTCATTATTCTTTAGCCATAAAATTTTCGGTGCTGTAAATCCAGTTAGAGCTTGATTTCCAGTTACCTTTCCTAACCAAGGCAAAGAATTTAACTCCATACATTCTTTCTCTGTTCTCTGATCACACCAAATTATAGCTGGTCTAATAACTTTATCTTCTTCATCTAAAATAACTAATCCATGCATCTGTCCAGAAAACGAGATACTTTTTAACTCTTCTTTGATATTTTCGTCTAAAATATCTTTCAACCCATGGCAAACAGCACTCCACCACTCTTCTGGATTTTGTTCTGCCCAATTGCTATTTAAATAGTTAACTCCATACTCTTTAGATACAGTTTTTACAATCTTTCCATTTTTATCTAAAAGTAATAGCTTTACTGCAGAAGTTCCTAAATCTATTCCTAAATACATAATTTTTTCTCCTACTTTCTTGGATTTGAATTTTCTGGATACATTACAACTTGGATTGGGATTTGGTAGTTTTCTGGACTAGTACTATTTTTTAAATAGTTATCCATAACAACTGCTGCCTCTTTTCCAATAAATTCAAAATCTTGAACTACAGTTATAGCCATTTTTTTCTCATCAACTAATTTTTTCCCTTCAGCTGATCCATCAAATCCAATAATCGTAAAGTTTGCTAAATCAAATCTATTATCATTTTGAATAGCACCAATACTTCCTATAGCCATTACATCATTCTCATTATAAACAATATACTTTCCTTTAGGATTTAAAGCACTTAACTTAGCCTCTAAAGCATTTTGTGCCACATCTTGAGCAAAGTTTCCTGTTAACTCAATATATTTTGAGTCATCATTTGCTAACTCATTCCATTTCTCTCCAACTTCATCAGATAATAAGTAATCTTTAAACCCTTTATATCTAGTTATATGAGCTGTATGTCCATCAATCCCTTTCATATGTATAATTCCAGCTATTTCGTCAGGTTTAAGATTAGATTTTTTTACAACCCACTCTGCTGCAAACTTTCCTCCATCCTCATTGTCAGTTGCTATGTCTGCAAGAAGCTCTACTCCTTCAACTGTTGTGTCTACTGTTATAATTGGTATATCTCTACTTACAGCATCATTTAACACACCCTCTGTAGCATCTTTGTTTAAAGGATTTATTACTATTGCTGAAGATCCCTTTACAATTGCGTCCTCCACTTGACTTGGTTGTTTTGTAGCATCATTTGCTGCATCATAAACATCAACTTTATATCCTAATTTCTCTGCTTCCTTTACAAAAGATTTCTCTAAAACAGAGAAAAACTCATTAGATTTATTTGACATTAAAAGAGCTACCTTTTTTGCTGGTGCTCCAAAAGCAATATTTCCTAAAACAAGTGATAACAGTAATAATTTTTTCATTTTAATTCCTCCCTTAAATCTTTTACTAAATCTATTTTTATTTTTATAACCCCAATTTTTTACGATCTGCTATTACTGCAAACAGTATAACAACTCCTTTTATAACCTCTTGATAAAACGATGATACTCCCAGTAAGTTTAGTCCATTATTTAAAATTCCAATTATTAGAGCACCTATTAGTGTTCCTAAAATTTTTCCTTTTCCTCCTGACATAGATGTCCCACCTATTACAACTGCTGCTATTGCATCAAGTTCTGCTCCTTGTCCTGCATTCGGATATATAGAGTTATATCTAGCTGCATATAAAATAGCTGCCAATGCTGATAAAAATCCACTTACTGAATAAGCTATAATTTTTATTTTATTCGTTGGAACTGTCGATAATCTCGCCGCTTCCTCATTTCCACCTGTTGCATAAAGATGTTTTCCAAAAACTGTTTTTCCAAGTAAAAACCACAGTACGCCAAACACTCCTAAATAAACTATCATAGATATTGGTAGATTAATAATCTCTCCACGATTTATATACTTCATAAAAGTTGAAACATTGTTTATATTTCTAACTGGAAGTCCATTTGAAACAATTAGAGTTATCCCACGATAAATTGTCATTGTAACTAACGTTGCTATAAACGGTTGAAGTTTTGTTTTAGCAACTAAAACTCCATTTAAAGATCCTAAAAAAACTCCTAAAATTAATCCTAGTGGTAAAACTAAAACTATTGGTAGTTTTAATGTCACTAACATAATTCCAACAAAGTATCCAACTAATGCTAAAATAGATCCTACCGATAAATCTATACACCCTATTAAAATAACAAAAGTCATTCCAAAAGCTAATAATCCATTTATTGATGATTGTTTAAATATATTCTGAATATTATACAGTGAGAAAAAATTATTATTTAAAATTCCAAAGAAACTTGAAATTAGAAATAGTATTAGAAATAACCCATATTTATCATAAACCTTTTTTATATTTTGTGACATTACTCTGCTCCTCCTAAAAATGCTGTTTTTAATACTTCCTCTTGAGTTATATTTTTGCCTTCATAGATTTTTACTAACTTTTGATTATGGATAACTGCTACTCTATCAGCTACGCCAATAACCTCTGCCAGTTCACTAGATACTAGAATTATTGCTACTCCTTGTTTTTTTAGCTCATTTATAACTTCATATATCTCTTTTTTAGCTCCTACGTCCACTCCTCTTGTAGGCTCATCTAAAATTAAAATTTTAGGATTCGTTTCTAGCCACTTGGCAAAAACAACTTTTTGTTGGTTTCCACCACTTAAATTTTTTATCTTTTGATCTCTTCCACTTGTTCTAATCTTTAAATTTTTTATATAGGAATCAATTTTATTTGATATTTGACTCTCTTGGACAACAATCCCCTTTAAAAATTTTTTCAAAGATGGAATAACAAAGTTCTCTTTTATATCAAAATCAAGAATTAACCCCTCCTCTTTTCTGTCCTCTGTTACAAATGCTATTCCATTTTTTTTAGCATCTATTGGCGAGTTTATCTTTTTTTCTACTCCATCTATAAATATTTTTCCACTATCCAATTTAGTACTTCCAAATATTGTATGCATAATCTCAGATCTTCCAGATCCCATAAGTCCTGCGAATCCCAATACCTCTCCTTCTTTTACAAAGAAATTTATATCTTTAAACTCATTTTTTCTAGAAATATTTTTAACCTCTAGTACTGTTTTTCCAAGTGTAACTTTCTCTTTTAAATAGAGATTATCAATACTTTTTCCAGTCATCATTTCTACTAATTTTTCCTCATTTATAGCATCTATTTTTTCTACTCCAATATATTGTCCATCTCTTAAAACAGTTACTCTATCACACATTCTAAAAATCTCATTCATTCTGTGAGAAACGTATAGAAAACTAACTCCTTCTAACTTTAATTTATTTATAATCTCAAAAAGATTTTCTATCTCTTTATTTGTTAAAGCTGCTGTAGGTTCATCTAATATAACTAACTTTGCATCTATTAGCAAAGCCTTTGCTATTTCTATCATCTGCTGATATCCTACACTTAAATCTCCAACTAAAGTATCTGGAGAAAGATGTCCTATTCCTAATTGAGATAATTTCTCTTTACAAATTTCATTCATTTTTTTTGTATCAAGCAAACCCTGTTTTGTTTTTAACTCTTTTCCTAAAAATATGTTGTCACAAATACTTAATTGTCTAATAACATTTAATTCTTGATGAACATAAGCTATTCTATATTTTTCACTATCTTTTATAGAATTTATCTCTACTTGTTCATCATCAATAAATATTTCTCCACAATCTTTTGTATAAACTCCAGTCAATACCTTTATCATAGTAGATTTTCCAGCTCCATTCTCTCCCATCAAAGCATGAATCTCCCCATTCCCTATCTGAAGCTCTACCCCTTTTAAAATTTTCACATTACCGAAAGATTTGTGAATACCTTGCATTCTTACTTTCAACTTCGTCTCCCCTTCTTAAAATACGATTTCGATTTATTAGTGTACATTTTATGATTAATTTTTACATTTTTTTCACATAACACATATTAATGTAGCATATAATAATTATTTTTGTCAAAATTTTTTTCCTATTTAGGATAACTTTATCTTAAAAAAGGATATATATATAAAGAAAGTAAAAAGAGATACAGATATTAAAAGAGGTGAATTTTATGATAAGAGCATTTAAATTAATGTTTTGGTTTTTATTTATTCCTTTACTTAAAATGATAGAAATAGACCCTAAAGAGTTTTTAGAAAATCCTAA
>JBOGAY010000139.1:0-20153 GCA_051655925.1 Sarcina sp.
AGAAGATAAATGTGCTGAAAAATAGTTTGACAAGTTTGAAAAAATGTGATATAATGTTTATATAAAGAAAATAAAAAATATAAAATAAAGAGGAGTGATGTGTATGTCAACAATTAATATGGTAGAGGTTTTAAAGTCAGTAGGATATTCTGCAACAGGTGTGGCTGGTCAAAAGACTAGATTAGCAAAGGCTGGGTTAGGTTTAGGAGATGAAGCGAAAGATGTGTTTATGTTTAACAAAGAGGAAGCATTAACAATGTTAAGTGTGATAACAAAATCTAAATCGGATAAGGCTGTTATCGCTGGTCAAATCTTTGATAAGATTGGTAAAGATCAAATGGAAGAGGCTTGGTTAACTGAATATACTAAAGAGGCAACTGCTGGTTCTACTAAGAAGTCTGGTGGAGCATCTACTAGAAAAGGTTCTTTACAAGATCTAAGAGAGTTTATCGAGACTGCTGAGTTAGAAGAGAAGTTCAAAGAGTTCATGGTGTCTAAATACGGAGCATAATGAGCTGAAACAAAAAGATGTGTTGGAGGATAAGCCACTCGGCTTATAAGATTAATGTAAGAGAGAAGTGCACTCTCTACAAACCTCCCTCATTTATATAGATTGCCTTAGGGCAAAGACCACTTCGGTGGTCTTTTTTTTGCATTTTTTGGCTGACCGGCTCGATTCTAATCACTTGGGAAGGTAAAAATTTCCGAAGACTATAATAATAATGGTACAGTCAGTTACCCCTATATTTACTGACCGCTGAGAGGAGTGCAGAGATGCATTCCTTTTTTTATTACATAAAACCCACCGCTGTGAGGAGAGGTGCGTAGGAGAGGGATAATATTAATCATTAGCCACCGCCGTGAAAAACCTAGCGGCGTGCGGCGTGCCTTAAATACCCTGTTTTACCACCGCTGTGCGACCACCGCTGTGACCACCGCCACCGCGGGCGTTAGGACGCTCTTTCCTGCGAGCAGGAAAAGCGGCCGAGCCGCCGACAGGATGGAGGCTGAAAAGTCAAGAGCAAAAATTGATCGTTTTTTGCTGGGCAAAAAATGCACATTTTTTTACAATCTGTCAAGTATTTTTACTTGACAAGGACGAGTAGGGAAAGTGTATTGTTTTAGTACGTGTCCTGAAACTGACGATTTGAAAAAATGTAATGATTACAAGTTTTCAATAAGTCCAGCTTGTGAAAAAATTCACAAGGAACATCTATTAATTATAAGATTTAAAAAGTGCATTTTTTAGGATTTTTAAAAGTGTTATCAATTGATTTTTCCGTTCATCATTTTTTTATGTTTTAGTGAACACAAGTGTTCAGTAGTCCGAGGGGCAATACTTTGATTATCAAAGTGTTTTTAATACTTAGTAATAAATAGTGCGAACTTGTATACTAGTATACTAGTATGCCAAGTGGCAATACTTTGATAGTCAAAGTATTTTTCCCTCTCCAATTTTGTAGAACAAATATTTTGATTATCAAAATATTTGAGTGCCGAGGTCGTAACTTGTATACTAGTATACAAGTGGACAAATGTAGCAACTTGTATACTAGTATACAAGAGGGGAAATACTTTGATAGTCAAACCTTTTATCTTGCCAAATGTTTGACGTGCAAGTCAGCCCTTGTGAAAAAATTCACAAACTTTGTGAATAAAATCACTAAACTAAAATGAATTAATAATTCATAAAAAAACTTTAAAAATATTTAAGAAAAAGCTGTACAAAATTTAAAAAGTATGATATAATATATTTGTAAGTGAGGGAAGGCAAACAAGTTCAGAGAAGAACAGAAAAAACTCGAAAAAAAGCTTGACTAAACAAACAAAATGTAGTATAATAAATGTATAAGAGGTTGAAAGACCTACTAAAAAAATGGAGAGTGATTTAATATGACAAACAAAAACTTAGTATCTATGGTAGCAATCGGAAAGGCTTTAGGAATGAAACAAATTTCTCAATCTTTAGGAAAAGCATTTAAAGACGAGGAAACAAAAAAATCTAACTATATGGTAACTCCAGAGAAAGCACATGAGTTTCTTTTAAAACAAGTTCTTTCAAAGTTAGCTTACAGAGAGAAAGCACAAGAGCTTTTAGACAGTAAAGAGTATTTAGAGTTCACAGAAATGGAAACAATAGCAAGTACAACTAAGAAAGCAAATGTACAAAAGAAGGGAACACTTGCAGACCTTAGAAAATACTTAGAGCTTAAAGGATTGACAGAGGAATTTATAACAATGTTAAACAATGGAGAGCTTGAAGAAAAATAATAGTTGACAAGGTTTAAAAAGTATGGTATTATATAAGAGTAAAGGGGAACGAAAGTTCCCCACAAAATAAGAAAAGGGAAGTGAGTATAAAAGAATGAGTAAAATCGTAAAGGTAAGAGAAATTAAAATCAGAAGGTGTAAATTAGCAGAGGTGGAGCTGAACAGACAGGAAGCATGGGAAGACCCGACAAAAGCAGGTTTTATTGTTGAATGGTGTATAATGATGTTATACAATGGATTTACAAGTAAAGACCTTGACAACGTAGGTATTGATTTTGTTTCAGAAGGTGGAAAGACTTTTCAAGTTAAGAGTTCAAGACGTGGACACAATAATGACTTTAAGAGAATGATAAAAGAGTACAGAAATGCACAATATTTAATACTTGTGTACATAGATATAAAAGAAAAGAAAGTAACTTTCACAGTAAACTAAAAAACAGAGTGCCACAAAGGTGGCACTCAAATAAAAAAACTTTTAAAAAAAATAAAAAAAGACTATACAAAAGTTAAAAAGTATGGTATAATAAGTTATAACAAATCAAGGGAGTTGATAGAATGAAAATTAACATTAAACAATTATTAGTAGCTTTAGGGTACGGGGAGACAACTTGGAAAGCAAGTAGAACTAGAATTTTAAAAAAGCTAGGAATTGAAAATGCAAGTGATTTAGTAATGATTGATGAGCCACTAGCTAGAAAAGTTATTGAAACAGTAGCAGAGGTTAAAACAAAAACTTTAACAGCGAATATAATCTTAGGAGAAAAAAAGTATTTAAACTTTACAGAGGTTTACAAGGAAGAACAAAAGGAAGTAAAAACTAAAACTACTAAGAGTAGCACAAGTGGGAGTACAACAGTTAAAGCAAAAAGTCAAAAGGAATTAGAAGGTGATTTAGAGATTAAAAAAGTAGTTATAAGAGATTTAAAAAAGGAAAATGAGAGTTTAAAGAAAAAGATTTTAGAACTTGAAAAGCAAATTCTAAAAGATACAATGAATGAGATAAAAGAAGAATTGAAGAAGTAGTAAAATTGGAGAGAGAAATTTCTCTCTCCAATAAAAAAAACTTGCAAACAAAAACAAAATATGTTATAATAAGATATAATAAATTAAGGGAGTGATAAGGCATGAATAAGATAGGAAGATATGAGTTTATAGGAATTTTACTTGAAATAATTAATAAGAACTGGCAAGATGTATTTCAAAAATTTTTCAATGATGAATGGGTGGAAACGACTGACTATATGCAAAATAGCTACTTATATCTAGCATTTGAGAGAGATGGATATATAGACTTGGAAACGCAAGAAGATGAGTTACCATATAGGCTTACAATAGAGAAAGACTCTAAAAAGAATACTATAAAATGGAAAATAGAGCCTGTACAAGTTGTGATATTTGAGGGAGAACTAAAAATATAAAAATAAAGTGCCACTAAAAAAGTGGCACTAAATAAAAAAAAGACTATACAAAAGTAAAAAAATGTGATATAATAAATTATAATAAATTAAGGGAGTGATGAGAAATGAAAAAATTAGGAAGAAATGAATTTATAGGAATTATGTTGAGAGTGATAAACAATAATTATCATGATGTATTTTGTGATTTTGGAGATTGGGCAGACTTAACAGACTTTATACTGCATGATGAAACATATGACGAATACAAAGAAAAAGGAAAAATGAGATTAGAAGAAACTGAGAACAACTCAGTATATAACCTTAGTATAGAAATTGATAACAAAAACAGTATAGTTAATTGGAAATTAGAGCCAGAAGAAATAACTTCACACGCTGGAGCAATAGCATTTTTATAAAAATGGAGAGGGAGGAAATCCCTCTTTTTTTTTATCTCAAATTCTTTGATAATCAAAATATTGGGAAGGTATATGTTTTGATAGTCAAAATAATCGGAACTTGTATACTAGTATACAAGTATACTAGTATATAAGCCATGTGAACTTTTTCACAAAGTGATTAGATGGTCAAATACTTTGATTATCAAAGTATTTCAGATCCTCTTTGGAGAGGGAGATCTCAATTTCAGATACAGAACATCTAGGTATTTGTGTTCCGTTTCAGTACGTCGGCGACACAAACATTTCAAAGGTATTTTTTTTATAGAGATTGAAAATCTCTATCAAAAAATTTTTATTGTTTTATAAAAAAATAGGTGCAAGATTGTATACAGTATTCTGTATACAAATACTAGTATACTAGTATGCAATAATGTAGCTTGTATACTAGTATACAAGCATGAGGGGAAGTCTTGTATACTAGTATGCTTGTATACAAGTATATTAGTCAGCACTTGTATACTAGTATGCTTGTATACAAGTATATTAGGTTTTTTGTATACTAGTATACAAGTAATAAGGTCAGCACTTGTATACTAGTATACTAGTATATTCTATGGTCAGTTTTTAATCGGTTAATTTTTAACCATAAAAATAATTAAAAAATATAAAAATAATTGTTGACATATTTTACTAAAAATGGTATTATATATATGTGGAGAGGGAAAAGAGATTGAAAAGTTCAGAGAAGAACAGAAAAAACACTTCAAAAGATTTTTAAAAAAACTCTTTACAAAAAGTAAAAAGCATGATATAATAAGTTGTAAGGTTGAAACGAGCGAGTCAGAAAAGACTAGAAAAAACTTCTTAAAAAAAACTTTACAAAGAATCAAAAGTATGGTATAATAATAGTAAGAAAGGCAACAAGCCTTCAAAATAAAAAACGGAGAGTGATTTAATATGACAACAACAACTAAAATTTCAATGGTAGCAATTGCAAAGGCTTTAGGAATGAAACAGATTTCTCAAGGATTAGGAAAGGCTTTTAAAGATGAAGAAGTGAAAAAAGGGCATTACATGGTAACAGTAGAACAGGCTCACGAGTACCTTTTAAAGCAAGTACTTTCAAAGTTAGCTTACAGAGAACAGGCTCAAGAATTATTAGATAGTAAAGAATACTTAGAGTTTACGGAGATTATACCAGTAGCGACAACAACTAAAAAAGCAAATGTACAGAAAAAAGGAACAATCACAGATTTAAGAAAATTCCTAGAATTAAAAGGACTTACAGAGGAATTTACAACAATGTTAAATAATGGAGATTTAGAGGACTAGGAAGAAAAGGGGGACTTGAAAAAGTCCCCAACAAAAAACTTTAAAAAATAAAAAAATAATTGTTGACAAAAAACAAAAACCATAGTATAATAGATGTATAAAGAGCAACACAAAAAACTAAAAAACGGAGAGTGAAAAGAATGACAAAAAGAGTAAAATTAAATGAGGTAGTAAACGAGATTATAAAAGAGAATAGAAATTCTAAACTGTACTTAGTATGTGATACTGAAACTTTAGGAATTGCACCAAAGAATATAGTTTATGATATAGCTTGGAGAATAATCGACAAAAAAGGAAACATATATAAAGAAGTTGCATACTTAGTAAGTGAAATAATTTGCGATAAGCCTTTAATGGAAACAGCTTATTATTCTGATAAAATACCAGCTTACAGAACATTATATAAGCAAGGTAGAAGATTATTAAAGACTAAAGAAGAAATTAAAAATGAATTACTTTCAGATTTAAGACAGATTGATTTCTTTACGGCATATAACGCACTGTTTGACAAGGGAGCTATCGAAAAGACATTCAATATAAAAATAGAAAAAGAAGTATATTGTATATGGAAAAATTCAGCTCACATTATAGGAGTTAGAAAGCACTACAAGGAATTTTGCAAAAAGCATAATTTAGTGTCGGAAGTTGGAAATGTAAAAACAAGTGCCGAGGTAATGTACAGATACTTAAAAGAAAATCCTGACTTCATAGAGGAACATATGGCACTTGAAGACGTACAAATCGAACACTTTATTCTTAAATACCTTTTCAGAATGAAAAAGAAAAATTTTTGGCAGTCAATGAATTGGAGAAGTGGAGCGTGGAAAGTAGACTAGAAAAAGAGAGCCTAAAGGCTCTTTTTTATTTTTCCTACTAATGCAAGATTATCGGACTTTTTTATATTTTCCATATTTTTGATTATCGGCTTTTTTACCTTCCCATATAAAAGATTATCGGCACTTTTTCATATTTTCCGTATAAAAGATTATCGGACTTTTTCCATAATAAAGATTATCGGCTTAAAAAATATTTTTAAAAAAATAAAAATAATTGTTGACATATTGTAAATATATGGTATAATATATATATAAGAGGGAGAGAAAAAGACCTCAAAAATAAAAGGGAGTGATTAGGAATGAGAACAAAAATAATAACAGACAACACAATAGTAATAACGGATTTAGACGGAACTTTGACAAAAGGTAGCTTAGTGCTTGAACATTGTGGACACTTAGAGAGTCTAGGAATTATAGATACTAAGGGAGCTTTTGAGAATTGGAACAAAGATAAAAAGAATGAAAAGTTAATTACAGAATGTGCTATAAGCTATCAATCATGTTTGCAAGGCTTGGAGTTAAAAGAATTAGATGTAAAAAACTTTGTAAAGCAATTCTTAAACGATACTAAAAACTGGTATGAAACTATTGTTGAATTAGAGGGGAGAGAAAGTTTTATAGTTTCGGGGAGTGCTGATTTCTTAGTACAAGAGCTAGTTAAACAAATAAACGAAGTAGAACAATATGAGCAAGTGAAAGGCTTTGGGAGTGTTTACGAGGTAGTAAATAATAAATTAACTGGTAAAATAGAAAAGGCAATGTTTCACGCAGACGCAAAAAGAGAACAGATAAAAGAGATAATAGGACAAGATAAAAACTATATCATAGGAATGGGCGACACATTCAGCGATAAGAGTATTTTCGAGGTAGCAAATTACAATATCTTAGTTGAACCAACAAAGGAAACTTTAGAAAACTTACTGACAACAAATATAAAAATAGATAGAATAGTTAGAGCCTAAAGGCTCTAACTCTATAAATGGAGAGAGAAAAAATAAAAGAAAAAGTTTGACATTTTAAAAAATTCATGATATAATAAATTATAACAAGTTAAGGGAGTGATGAAAAAAAATGATGACAACAGTACAAAAAATGGAATTAATGAAACAAGAGTTTTCACCAGCTAAAATGTTAAAATGGTATAATGGGAGTGATGAGAAAATAGCAAGTGAAATTGATGATTTCATAATTAATGAGTTTGGAGTTGACGCAATAGACCAACTAATGAAACAGTACAAAAAAGAAAATAGCAAATAATAAAAGAGCCTAAAGGCTCTTTTTTTATTTTTCTTATTTTTTCCATATAAAAGATTATCGGCAAAAAAGGACTTTTTCCATATATTTGATTATCGGACTTTTTCCATATTTTTCCATATACTTGATTATCGGCTTAAAAAATAAATTAAAAATAATAAAGATTTTTGTTGACATTATAAAGAAACAATGTTATAATAAAGTATAACAAGTTAAGGGAGTGATAAGAGTGTTTACTGAAAGAGAATATAATTTTGAAAGAATGAAGTTTGACAGAGCGAAAGAAGTATATGAAAAGAATGATTTAAAAATGAAAGAAATGATTAAAAGCATTGAGATAGAATTTGAATTAATAAGAGAAATATATATAAACGCATATTTAACAAAAGTACAGAACTTGACAAAGAATGAAACAACTAGAGTTTGTGGAATGATAAGACGTGAAATACTGTACAAGTTGGAAAATAGAGTAGGAAGGGCAAAAATAGAAGTAAAAGATAGTTGGGGGTTTATAAGTTTTTACAGATATTTTAACATAAAAGGATGTAAAAGTATAAATAGCTTAGAAACACAACTTTCATTATATGAAGAAAAATTAAAAGAAAAATTTAAAAGAACACTTGACTTTGATTATTAAAAATGTTATACTATAAGTAAGAAAAGGAGAGAGAAACCTCTCTCTCCAAAGATAAAGGGAGAGTGTAAGAATGAAAATATTAAATGAATACAAGACGAAAAGAAAAGCAATAGAGTTTGCATCAAACTTTTATGATAATGAAAAAAGTATAATACAAAATAGATTGAGAAAGCTAGACAAAAAAGCAAATGAATTGAAAATGCTTGAAGAAATAGCAGAAAGTAAAGACGTTAAAAGTCTATTAAGAGAGGCAGAAAAAAACGTCAGAGAGTCAATAATATATACAAAAAAATATTGCGATATTATGAGATATGACAAGATAAGTTTTTTAAAGCTAGTAATTGAAAGATTTGATAATAAGGATTGGTATAATAAGGACATGGAGAAATTAAAAAAACACATATGGAAGTATATAGCTTGTTAGTCAGAGTAGGGGAGTTAGGAACAATTGTTCCTAACTCAAATATTAATAACATGGAACAAATACCAATAGCAATATTTACAATATCAATAATGGCATTAATAATAATATCAATAGTAATTATATTAAAAATAGTAAAGATTTTTATTGACAAACAAAACAAATAATGATATAATAAAGTATAAACAAGTAAAGGAGAGGGAACGAATGGCAGAAAAAAGAATTTTAGGAACAATAGGAAAAACAATAACAGTAAGTGGTATTATAGATAGTCAACCTCGTAGACTAGGAAGGCTTAAAGGTGGTAGATTTCATACAGTGTACTCTTATTGTATGGTAAATGTTAAAACTTCAGAGGGGAAGAAATTTTCTCACTTATGGTTTGACTTAGACGAGCCAATCAATGCAGTTGGAAAGATAATGGTTGTAAGTGGAAGGGTATCTCTTTATACAACACAAAATACTTCAGGAACTAATCTAAAAAACACAAAGTTAATAACAGTAAAAGAAAAAAATAAAAAGAAAAGTGTTGACAAAAAAAAGAAATAATGGTATTATATATACATAAAGGGAGAGTGAAGAAATGAGAAAAAAAGAAATTGAAAGAGAGATTGATAAACTAGAAAATATTTGTAGCATATGCAACCCAACTAATGAATGTTGGGATTGCGATACAAATACTGACTTAACAGAATTAGAAAATGAGTTGTTAGAATATAATAAAAATAATAAAAAAAAGTAGTTGACAACTAGAAAGAAAAAGTGTATAATATATGTATAAGGAGAGGGGGAGAAAACCTCTCCAATACATAAGGAGTTGATAAAAGTGGAAAAGTACAAAATGGAACTTACAGAAAAAGAAATGTTAATAATATTAACAATGAGGGAAGAGGAGAGGGAAGAAGAACAAAACAAAAAAGAAAAAAATTTCTTTAGAAAATACTTCTTTAATAAATGGACTCTAATAGACATAAGGGTTGCAATGGTTAGGGAGTTAATGAGGTTTATATTTGCATACTATATAATACAATCAATAAAAGGGAGTTAATAATGAAAAGAATGTTATATGTTATAATTTGCACTATACTGCTATGGAGTGGATGGGGATTTAGTATAAATATAGGAGAAAGTAGTTTAAGTGTTAAAGTATATGGAATTAAAAAACTTTTTGAAAAAAAGATTGACAACAAATAAAAAACATGGTATTATATATCTATAAAGGGGAACACAAGTTCCCCAATAAAAATAAAGGAGAGTGTAACAATGATTAGATTAGGAGATTATCACGAGCATTATAATTTTTTATGGGATTTAAAGCAAATGAAAGAGGGAAGAGAAGAAAAAGACCTTGATAAGATATTTAATGAAGTTCAAAAAATAATAGAAATGTATGATTCAAAAATTGAAGAAATGGAACAAACATACGTTCCACAGAGTTCTGACCTTGCCGAATATTTCAATCATGGAATGGAGATTCTAAAAGAAAGATTGATGTTTGTATATAATAATAAAATGCACAATGAAGTGTTTGGAGTGTTTACTAATCCAGAACATAGAAGGATTATATTGGATTTTGAAGAAAGTTTACCAATTCTTTACATGGGGGAAGAATGGGAAGAAGAAATAAAAGAGTATATATTTTTAGAGAATTGGAAAGACAACCTTTTAAACCAAAAGAAGAAAAAAGAAGAAAAGGAAAAAGAGATTGAAGAACAAAGAGCAAAATTACAAGAGGATAAAGAATATAAAAAATATTTAGAATTAAAAGAAAAGTTTGACAAATAATAAAAAGTATGATATTATATATATAGATAGGGGAACAACAGTTCCCCAACAATAAAAGGGAGAGTGAAACGAATGATAATAATTAATTTTAAAAAAGACAAGTACGTTGTAACAAGTGAGGTATATTCAGACACAGAATTAAAAACAATAGCTGAAACAATAGTTTTCATTGGAAATAAAGGGATTTTAGATACAGAAGATACTTTACTTGATTTATTCAATGAAATGACAAACGATAATTGCAATATTCAAGATATAGAAAATTTAAGTGAGGTTGATATGTAATGATATACTATATTGTAGAAAAATGTGGTTGGGGAGTTGCCGACATGGGAACAACTAAAGAAGAATTTGAAAACTATATAAAAGAAAAAAATACAAGTAAATTTAATGTATCATTTTTGAGTGGTATTTTTAAAAAGACAGACTTTTTTAATAAAGAAGAGGTTGAAAGATTAGCTACTTTATTAAATAGATGTATAAAAAAAGAAAAATATTTAGTAGAAAGTTGTTGACAACAATTAAAGAATGATGTATAATATATGTATAAGGAGAGAGAAAATTTCTCTCTCCAAAAACAAAAGGAGAGTGAATTGAATGGAATTATTTAAAAATTTAAAAATAGTAAATGAGGATTTTTTCAAGATAGTAAATACGTATGTAAGGAAAGAGGATATTGTTAATTTTGAGATTATAGTTGTAACTATGGGCAAATCGACAAGAGCAAGGTTGACAATTCTATATGCTGAACTGAACGAAACAGCACAAGAGAGTGTTGCTTTAGAAAGAGAATACGAGGAAGGTATAGAAAAAGAAATAATGAATACTATTGAAAATTATGTATTCGAAAACCTAATAGTACCTAAAAAAGATAGAAAATTAATTAAGAAAAAAGTTGACAACGAATAAAAACAATGCTATAATATATGTATAGAAGGAGAGAGATAAAATCTCTCTCCAATAAAAAAGGAGAGTGGAAAGAATGATATTAAAAATTTATGCAACTGGTGTATTAATTAATTTAGGGATTTTAGGATGTGTACTTGGTGTATCAGCACTAAGAAAAAAGGAAAGAAGATTAAGATTTCAAAAAGGCACTTACATAATATCTACTATGACAATAATGGGGTTTGTAGCTCTAAGCCTTCTATCTACACTATATTTATTACATGAGTTATCAATATTAGTTGGCGAAGACTTGGTAAGAATAGGAAGTAAAAAGAAAATGTACTGTATATACATGATTGGAAAAATGCTTGAATTTAAGTATAACAAGTATACATTTGCTTACTATATGAGTGCTCACGTATTAGAAGGTACTAGAAAGGCAAAAAGTGTATATAGAAAAATTAAAATATATGATAACTATGGTGGTATAAGTTATTATTATAGAGATGTTGTACTAAGATACCAAAGAATTAAAAGAGCTAGATAATAGCTCTTTTTTTATTTTCCTTATTTTTCCATAAATAAGATTATCGGACTTTAAAGATATTGAAAATAAATAAAATAATTCTTGACATTCTTTACATAAAGTAGTATAATAAAGTATAAAGAATGAAAGGAGAGGGAACGAATGAAAAAATCAACAATAGGATATAAGATTATTGCAATAATGGAAAATGGAAAGATGATAGGAATTAACGTTCACGAAACAAAAAGACAAAAAGAAGTAAATGAGTTAATAGAAATGAGAGCTACTATTGAAAGACAATATAGATATTTTAGTAATTCATGGATTGGAACAAAAGCCATAGTATTAGAGAATGAAGAAGAAAAGGAAAAGTTTTTAAAAGATTTTTATTAAAAGTCTTGACAGTAGGATGAAAAAGTAGTATAATACATATATAAAGATAAGAGGAGTTGAAAAGAATGAAATTAAAAAACTATGATGAAATAATGGAATTAACAGGAAGGGAGCTTTTAAAATATGCTATTGAATTAAACAATTCGCTTGAAAGAGATTCAAAGAGATTAAGAGCCTATGAAATGGAAAAAGAGAAAAACGCAGGTTATCTATTCGGATTGATAGGAAAGAAAGAAACTAAAGAGCCAGTATATGAAAATCCACATATACATCACGCATTTTTCTATATACATGAGTTTTTAGGAGAGAAGAACTATATGAGAGCTACTCACAGAATGATATATTTTAGAGATAGAATTTCTAAAGCCTTAGATGTAAGCCTAGTATATGGAGATATTAAGAAAGTAACGGCAAGAGCTTTACTAATAAAGCAAGTAGTTTATTTTTCAGATAGTAGAACAAAAAAAGAAATATTTGAAAAATGTATTGACAAACAAGATAAAAAGTAGTATACTATATATAGATAGGGGGGAACACAAGTTCCCCTAATAAAAGGAGATGATAAGAATGGATTTAAAAACGTATGAACAAATAAGAACAATGCAGTTCGAGGAGTTACTAGATTATAGTTACGAGGTATACAATGCAATAAAGGAAGATGAGAAAAATATAAGAGCATGGACTTTAAAAGAATCTAAAAGAAGATTTTACCAAAAGAAAGAGAGTTTCCCAGAGCTTGAAATTGTAATTCCTAATATGGACTATATAGAGAGAATGATAGCATTTGATGAAAGGTTTATAAAATCAGATAGAATTATAAATGTTAATTATGAGGACTTTATAGACGCACTAGAAAGATTTATGTTAAGCACTTTAAAGGGAGTAGATGAGAGTGCAAACATCACATATTTAAGAATACACGTACTTGAGTACCTTTTATTGTTTGCAAATGATAGCGTAATGAAATATAAAAAATATGTAAAAAAAGAAAAATAATTGTTGACATATTAAAAGAATGATGATATACTATATATAGATAGGGGGAACGAGAGTTCCCCCAATATAAAAGGGAGTGATTGAGAATGAGTAAGAATATGTTTTTAGCAATAGCAACAATGGTAGTTTTAATAGCACTGGTTCAAATGGCACTTGGTTTAACAACTGACAACGAATACGCACTTTTTGCGAGTGGTGTATTTCTATTAATTGGAAAAGTATTACTAGTATTTGAAAAGAAAATTGTTGACAAAACAAAATAAATAGTATATAATATATGTATAAAGAGGGGAACAAAAGTTCCCCTAATACAAAAGGAGAGTGTAAGAATGAAAAAACAAATAATCGAATTAGCAAATGTAATAAAGATAAAAGGATATTGGAGTGAAGAGGTAAAAGAGATATTAAGTAAACACGATAGAACAACAGCTTACAGAATGGAGATTACAGCAAAAATATACAATGAAACAGGAGTATATAAGCTACAAAGAGCCTAAAGGCTCTTTGAGAGGAGAGGGAACAATAAAATGATAGTAACTACAATAATTATATTTATGGTAATAATAATAATACTAGCTTTACTAATAACATATTTTTCTTAAAAAAAATAAAATAATTGTTGACATAATAATGAATAGATGATATAATAAAGTATAAAGATTGAGGGAGATGATAAGAATGGAAAGAACAACAACAATATTAAACACAATGGTAAACACAAGTAAGGCTTTAGGAAATCCGATAGAGATAGACTTCAACAATAGTTGTAGCATGGTATTAATGCCAGTAGAGGTATTCAATGAAACATCAATAAACTTTGGTAACTGTTGTTATGTAACTGCTGGAAAAATAGTTGACATACAAAACAATGAAAAAAGAATGTTAGTTAAGTTTGACAATGGATTGACTTTAAGAATGTGTTACTAAAAAATGAAATCGGGGAAACCCGATTTTTTTTATTGCCTAATATTTTGATAATCAAAATATTTTACATAAAAGTAATTTGATAATCAAAATATTTGAAGGGGCTTCCCTATTTGACCCACGGGTCAAAAAACTAGGTCGCTTATTCACAAAAAAATTTTTTGGAAAAAAATTGATAACGGTACACTCTTGAGTAACAACGACAAAGAATTCAGACTCAACATCAAAAGCACCTTAGTCGACTGATTAACGACTTCAGGCACCATTTCAAACTACTGAGTTTCATATCTTACCAAAGTTCTAACATTCGTCTTTTTCACACTTGTATCAAACTCGACATATTGTTCAGCATCCGTATCATACGTGCGTATAGTGTCAAATAACAATACACTAACTTTTTGGTATTATATAGCTTTGTTCTCTCTGTGGCTATTAGTACCTAACAAATAATTAAAAATCCCGAATCTGCATCATTTTAAAAATAGTGAAAGAGAGCGTTAGGACGGGAGGTTATATGCTAAGAAGTTTTGGATTACTATATATGGTTGACAATACAAATGAGATTCAACCTGGTGCAATTCAGCACACTGATAAGGTATATTATATATGTAGTGCTGATAATGAAATTTATGAAGTTCTAAATGGGGAAGTGGTTAAGACGGCTGATTTTGATTTTTTGAAACCAAAGCAACAAGAAGACAAGCTAGTCTTTGTAGAATCTAAACTTATGAAAAAAGTAGATACTCTCGAGAAGAGAATAACATTCTTACTTTCTCTAGTTAGTGACAAAATAATTCCGCCAGAGTTATTAGGAGGCGAGGAATAATATGATGCCAATGATGCCAGGTATGATGCCTGGAATGATGAGCAATCCTATGATGGGTGGAATGAATCCTATGATGGGAGGAATGGGTGCAAACCCAATGGCGATGATGATGCAAATGATGCCTCAGCAGACGCAACAGGTGGTTCAACCTGCTGCTCCAGTGCTAAATACATTGAGCAGTGTTGATACAATAAATAAGGCAATCTTACAAGGTTTGACAAAAGTACATCAAGCTGTTGGAGAGAAAGAGGGATCTCTCTCAACAATGCTTTTGAAGTCTGGTCTTACTACTGAACAGCTTGAAGAGGCAATTGAAATGTACAAAAAAGCAACAAAACCATCTTCAAAGAAATACGAAGATGAGTAAAAAATAATTTTATGATGGAGGTTTTAATATGCAAATTGAAGGATTAACTAGTGCAACTCCAATCCTTACTACTGGAAGCAGCGACAACGGTGCTAATCAAATGTGGAATAACCCATTTATGATGTTAATCTGGTTAGCATTTTTAGGTGGAGGAATGGGCGGAGGTCTATTCGGTGGCGGTAGAGAAGGTATTGCTAACGAGATCAACAATGAGTTCATCTATACTAATTTAGCTGCTCAAAACAGAGCACTATCAGAAGGCGTAGCAAATGGATTCTACTCTACACAGGCAGCTGTGAACAGTGTAGGTAATTCAGTTGAAAGAGGACTATGTAACTCAACTTACACAATCAATGACAATATGAAAGACGGTTTCTATGCATTAAAGAGTTCAATGGACGCTTGTTGTTGCGAAACTCAAAAGAACATCCTAGAATCTGGCTATAGAAATGATATTGCGATCCAGCAACAAACTAATACATTAGTAATGAATGCTAATCAAAATACTCAAGCAATCTTAGACAAATTATGTGCAGCTGAACTAAGAGAATTACAAGCAGCTAACTGTGCTTTAAGTACTCAGCTAACTCAAGCAAAAGTAGATAACTCAATCGCAGCATCTACTTCTGTAATCTTAGGTCAATTAGCTCAAATCCCTAAGAGTGCAATTCCAGCTTACCCAGTTCCAGGCCCATGGCCCTGCTATGGTTCAGCAGTGTAATAATTGCTGGACGGTAATAACTGCCGAGGATGTAGACAACAGTCTACCAACCGCATGTGAACCATGCGTACACACACCTACGATTGAAAAAGATGTAGTGCCAAATACGTGAGTAACTCACACAAAACTAAACAAGGAGTGAAAGCTCCTTGTTTTTTATTTTAAGGAGGTTTAAATGACAACGGAAGTTAGATATGTAAAACTTACAGAAGAGGCTTTTCAACTTATGATGGTTAAGATAGAGTGCCTTTCGACTAGAATATGTGAGCTTGAAAAAGTTTCTCCTGATACTGAAATACCAATTAACTTAACACGCATGGAAGAATTAACTGCTGATTGGTGTACGACATGCACTCCTGATCCAGCACCAACTCCAGTAGCTTTAGATTCTGAAAAAGCAGGAGAGTAGATTGTATGGAGCAAGTAGTAAAAATTGATTTCAATGCTTTTCAATTAATGTTAGACAAGATAAAACAGATATCTTGCAAAGAGTGTCAATGTGAGCTTGTTCCAGTATTGCCCGATACTAAGATAGTATCTTATTCGGTCGATCAAGCCGCTAAGACGCTAAAACTAAAGATTGATAAAGTTCTAAATCCAAGAGATTTATATCTTTTGGATGCAACTGGGATCACCTTACCAATAGGAATTGAAGCAACAAATATTCAAATAATATTTTCAGATAATACTAGTCACAAATTCACTGGCCCATTCAATAATAGCTTTACATCAGCAGAATTTAGAGATTTGCTGATTAGGAACAATGGCTATACAACTATATTATATGACAAGATAGGAGATAAGGTAGCTTACTGGCCAGTGCCATTATCTTACGCTTGCAAGGAGGTTTAAATGAAGGATAAAAAGATACTTCAGGAAATATACACAAGAAAATTAACTGGAGTAATGTATCATAATGATTTCTACAACTTCTTTAAGTTACTAGGTCTCGATGGGTTTGCATCAGTACAAGGAACTAGACAACTAGAAGAGTACGGAGATTATATTAAAATAGGAAACTACTTCATTGAGAAGTATGGATGTTTCCCAGAGGTATGTGGTGAGCCAGTTCCATTCAATGATCCTTATGGAATTAGAGAAAAGAAAGCTTCTGAGATAACACCTGAAGAAAAGAAATGTTACGTAGAAACTATACTTTGTGAATGGAAAGACTGGGAGGCTTCAACCATAGAATTTCTTTCTGAAAAAATAAGAAAGATAGAATGCCCACATACTAAGAAGTTTGTTTATAAGTTATGTAAAGACACAATAAAGGAACTAGACGAGTTAAAGAAATCTATCTCAATTCTGAAAGACCATGAGTGGTGTTTACACTTTATGCACTCTATTCAATATCACCTTCTTGAAAAATCAGAAGATGATTTCTCAGAAGTTTGTAAAGATTTAAAGAAAGAAGTGATAGCAGATGATGAATTTGCTGAAGTATATGCTATGGAGGAAAAAGCACCTTCTCAAGCTCATAAACGTCACAACATAGTGCATCCAAAGGCTTTGATAATGATAAGAAGATAAATTAGTTCTCTTGTTGCACCCTCTTGTACCCTTTAAACTAAAATAAAAAGGAGTGGTGCAATTGAGACAAATACCAGGATTTCCAGGATATTATATAACTACATGTGGTAGAATATTTTCTGTTAAATCAAAAACAATAAAGGAAATGAAAAAGAAAACAACACAAGCAGGTTATGAAACTATTAATTTTTATCATGCAGGTAAACAGCACACTATATTTGTTCATAAACTTGTTTGTATAACATATATGGAAAGACCAATAGATCCAAAATACAATCAGATAAATCACAAAAATGGAGACAAGTTAATGAACTCAGTTCCTAACTTAGAGTGGTGTACTGCACAACAAAACTCTATACATGCTTATGCAACAGGTCTTTCTAAAACAGAAAAGGAAGAGTATTCTGTTAAAGGTATAAATCTTCATGATAAGAAAGACATTCTTATGTTCCAGAGTTGTGCTGATGCTGAAAGACATTTTGGTAGAGACCCTAGAAGCACTAAAGGTGTTAATAGAACTATTAGAGGAAAACAAAAATCAGCATATGGCTACAAATGGGTTAAGATTCCTAAATATACTGTAGTCGTAAAGGATAAGACTAAGAAGGAGGAATAAGAAAAACAAGTGTCTGACATACGTCAGACACTCTTTTAACAATGTTGAAATACAACAAGTTAAAAGGAGGTAATAATGAAAAAGAAAATAAACTCATTAGATGGCTTATCAAATATAAAAAAGCACTACTGGATAACAAGTGAAGGAAAAGTACTGTCAAGTAGTAGAGGCTCTCTTAGAGAAATGTCACAATCAATTAATAAAAAAGGATATAAGCAAATAGGACTTATGGATAATAATGGAAAGCAAATAACCTTGCCAATACATAGATTGGTAGCCTTAGCATTTTGTGATGAATATAGTGATGAAAAAAATCATGTAAATCATATTGATGAAAATAAAGAGAATAATAATTATACAAACCTAGAGTGGTGTACACCAGGATATAATAAGACATATTCTGCTGGAATGAAGATTCAAATGATAGTAAATAATAAAGTATTAAAAGAATACAATAGTCAATCAGATGCAAGTAGGGATACTGGAATTTGTCAAACAAATATAGGTAAAGTAATTAGTGGAGATAGAGAATACGCTGGTGCTTTCTCAGTATCTAAAAATAAAATCATAAAAGCAAATAAGCATTGCATCTCTGATGATATAGTTAAGATATTTTGGAGGAAAAAATAAACATAAAGGAGAGAAGATACTTATGAGAAAGATTTATATCGCCGATCTTTGACGGAACATTAATCAAGAGGTCTATTAATATAGACTTCTTGTTATGGTTATATAATAAAAAAGTTATATCAGGATGCCACGAGATTACAGAGTGGAAAGATAAATATAGAGATACTGAGTTCATGTTGAAAATGGTAAATATTCTGCATAAAGAACTAGCAGGAGTTCCATATCAACAACTAGTAAAACTAGCTAGTATCTTTATAAAAGACTATAAGTCGTGGTGTGATTTAACTAAAGCTTTTGAAGTAATAGACCCAAAAAATACAATAGTAATTTCTGGTTCACCAGATTTTCTAGTTAAAGCTTTTTGTAAGGAATTCGGTATTAAAGATGGTTACGGAGAATTATTTTATTTAGACGATAAGGGTTGTAATACTGGTATAAGAATGAAGACTTATGTTGCTCATTCCAAGTCTATTGTAATCGAATCTTTAATTGATTGTGGTCATATTATAGAAGGTGATTACATAGTGGGGTTAGGTGATACAAGACACGATAAAGGAATTTTTGATTACACAGATGAAGCCTATTTAGTTGACCCTTCTGAAGAAACTAAAGTGTGGTATGAAGAGCAATGTAGTTATTGGAAAGATATAAAGACCATTTAATTTATAATATATTATAACATACTGAAGAACAATTGTCAAGAAATTTTTCCTAAAGGAATTTCTTCTTGACATTTTTTAATTTGTATGATATAATATATTTGTGGTCATGAAAGATATAGGAGGAAAATATGATAGATATAGGATTAGAAGAAGAGATACAAGAGATGAATGATGTTATTAGCCAGATTGGTGCTGAGAAAATGAAATTAGCAGAAGAGGAATTTATTAATAGAATGAAAAAACAATCGACTCAATATAAGTATTTTGTTTCTTATGGGTTATATAATGAAAAAGGTGAGTTTAAATTAATTGATAATGGAATATTTTTTGTAGATGATAAGGTGGTTGATGAAATCACAATGTTTAAACTAGACCAAATGGTTACATATTTTGTTAAACCAGAAGGAGATTCATTTGTAAAATTGATTTCTTGGTCACTATTGGGTGAACCAATTGGTACAGTTGAATAGTAAAAAATAAAGGAGTTTTTCAACTCCTTTTATTAGATGTATATTTGGTACAGTTAGCTTACCATGAGCCTAAAATAGTTAGGGTTTTATATTTTTGTGGAGGGCATGAACTGGCGGCCTCCGCCGTTCACACATCTCCCCCGTAAGCACCGTTCACCATTTTTCCTCAAACCCCTTGTAAAACCTTTACGTTCTACGCTTAAAAACAGTCATAGGCTTTGCCTGGGGATTTGGACTTTTAGGTTGACTTTGCATAGCCTGCGGAACGTC
>JBOGAY010000140.1:0-9919 GCA_051655925.1 Sarcina sp.
ATTTTCTAATGCGATATTTGGTTCAGATATGACATCAACTTGGAGTTTATTTGGATTAAATCCAACACAAACAATTGGTGTTTTAGGGGTAATTTGGATTGTTGTTGTAACAATAATCGGATCAAGAGGATTAGATAAAATCAAAAAAATTACTGGAGTAGCAGGAACAGTAGTTGCACTACTTAACATAGTTTTAATTGGTGGAGCAATCTTAATATTCATTCTTAATAAAGGACAATTTGCACAACCAATAACATCAGCTAAAGAATTCTTAGTAGGACCAAACCCTGCTTATGGGAATCCACTAGCGATGATGTCATTTGCAGTATTTGCAATATTTGCATTTGGAGGAATAGAAGTAGTTGGAGGACTTGTTGATGAGTCAGAAAATCCAACAAAAACATTCCCTAAAGCAATTACACTTGCAGCGATAATAATAGCAGCAGGGTATGCAATAGGAATATTCGTTTGTGGTATGTTTACTAACTGGGATGCATCATTATCAGAGAGCACAGTTAACATGGCAAACGTTGCTTATGTATTAATGAAAAACTTTGGAGTTCAACTTGGACTAGCTCTAGGAACTTCAGCAGCTACAGCAGCAACTATAGGAGTATGGATTGCTAGATTTGTTGGTCTTTCAATGTTTATTGCACTAACAGGTGCGTTCTTTACATTAACATATTCACCAATTAAGCAATTAATTGAAGGTACACCTAAAGAAATGTGGCCAAAATGGCTTGTTAAAGAAAATAAAGCAGGAATGCCAATTGGGGCTATGACTGTTCAATGTATCATAGTTGCAGTTATGATTTTCTTAACATCATTTGGTGGAGAAAATGCTTCAGAGTTCTTCTCAAAACTAGTTCTTATGACTAACGTTGCTATGACAATTCCAAATATGTTTATAGCAGGAGCATTCTTTAAATTTAAGAAGAATAAATCAATTAATAAACCATTTGAGATATATAAATCAAAAGGAGTTGCATTACTTGGAGTTCTATCAGTTATCATAGTTGTTGGACTTGGTAATATAATGACAGTAATTGAACCGGTAATACAATCAGGTGATTGGGAATCAACAATATGGATGATTGCAGGACCTATTATATTTGCTATAATAGCGCTTATAATATTCCAGGTTTCAAAACACCACTTTGAACATGTAACTCATAAAAAATTTGATGAGTAATTAAACAACTCCCTATTTAGCAATGCTAGATAGGGAGTTTTTTTGTCTAAAAAACAAAAGGTGATATCATAGCAAAAAAACAACTTTTGAATAGTATATACTAAGCTATTTAAGGGGGGATGTTATGAAGGCGATAGGACTTGATGTTGTAATTATCCGACTTTTAATGTCATGTTTAATTGGTGGGATTATAGGATATGAAAGGGAAAAGCATAACAGGGCAGCTGGATTTAGAACACATATTTTAGTTTGTGTGGGAGCATGTATAATTTCGTTGATTGAAATGAGGATGGAAGCAGAATTTTTAAGTCAATATTATGCTTATGGAATTAATAGCGGGATACAGTTAACACGAGGTAGACTTACAGCGCAAGTTATTAGTGGAGTAGGTTTTTTAGGTGCAGGAACAATAATAGTACATAAAGAATCTATCAAGGGTCTTACAACTGCAGCCTCTTTGTGGGTAGTAGCATGTCTTGGTGTTGCAGTAGGTTATGGTCAAACTTGGGTTGCATTTTTAGGGGTTATACTTGCATTAATAACTCTTATTTTTCTTGGTACAGTACAAGATAAGTTTATAAAAAAAGACTTGAAATATAAAATTTTAATTGAATATAGTAATAAAAAAGATGCACTAGAGTATATTGAAAATATTTTTTCGGATAATGATATAAAAGTTGAAAGTTTTAAAATAAAGGATCAAAGTGAAGAAACAAATGAAGGGAGGTTAGAATATAAAATTATTGTTCCAAAGAGTGTTAAATTTAACTTTATAAAAAATAAAATCATGATAAATGAGTATATTATAAAGCTTGAAAAAATCAATTAAAAAGAGTCTAAGTAATTAGACTCTTTCTTATAGAATACTAAGTTTTGTAAATTAAAATTAGTAGTATTACTATCTATCTTTAAAAATACTTCTTAAAATTTTACCATCTACATCAAGCATTGCATCATCAAAAAGTTTTGCAATTGTAGGAGCAATATCAATTATTTTCATAGGACCAATATTAAAATTTTCTTTAACTTTTGGGTCACAGACTGCAAAGAATGTTCCATTATCATAATTTGAAGGTTTGTACCCATGTGTTGCTTTATCATGAATAGTCCCAACTTTTTCAATAACTTTATCTCCATTAAAATCATTAATGAAATAGTAGCCATCACGAGCTTCAAGCATTAAATCACAATTTGGATCAGCACCAAAGGCGGCAGCTTCTTCGCTAGTATAAATATTTTTTATGCAATTTAAATTAATTTTAGAAAGTTTTTCAAGCTCTGCTTTAACTTTATTAAGTAGTGATTTATTATTTTTATCTTTTAGATAAATGTAAGCAGAACCATCACAATAGTTACAAGCAACTTCATAATAATCTATTTTTTTATTTGTTTTATCAAGTTTTATCCAATACTTATCTAAAAATAATTTATTTAATTTGATAACACTATGAGTATTTTTCATGCTATGGTCGCCTAGTAAAACAATACAAGCATCATCAAGAGCTTCAATAGTTTTAAGCTTAGTTATAACATCACCAAGTCTCGAGTCATGTCTTCTTAGTGCATATTCAGCTTCTTTTGAATCATAGCCATGTTTATGTCTATTAGTATCTACATCAGTTAAGTGTAAGAACATAACATCAGGTGAATATTCAGTCATTGTATATAAAAAACAATTCATAGAAAAATTATCTAACTGAGGTTGTCTTAAACTTTCTCTTAAAGATCCGAATTTATTATTAAGTGCTAATTGATATTTAATACTTCCATTTAATGCAGAAACCATTACTTGATTTTGCCAACTTCTATTTGGAAAAACTTCTGGCATATTATATTTAATATTGCTTTTGCATGATACAGGCCAAAGAATAGAACTGCAAGTTAATCGATTTCTTTTAACTAAATCAAAAAGAGTATCTGTTTTAATTTCATTTTTATTCCAAAACCAATCAGGACTTAAACATTTATCAATTTGAAATTTTATGTTATTTGTGACATTATGATTTTTAGGTAACATGCCGGTTATTATACTTGTATGTGCAGGATAAGTTAATGATGGATAAATAGTTTCTACTTCTTTAGAATAAGCAGATTTTTTTAAAAACTTACCGAAATGTGGAAGCTTTGATAGAAAGTCAAGATCACTTCCATCAACAGCATCAAACGAGATAATAACAAATTTTTTTTTGTTTTTATTCATTGAAACCCCCTGAATTTATGATTAATATTACTATATATTATTAAATTTACTTTTATAATATTTTGTAACAAGTTAAAAGAAATTAATTAATCTATAAATCAATGCTTTGTATGTAAATAAATTCCTTTTAAATGTATAAGAAAATTATGAAATATTCATATGTAATTGTCAATAAAAAATGAGTGATAATAGGATGTATAAGTTGAAAATTAAAAAAGTTATGATAAGATATAAACCAAAGAGAGTTAATAATTGAAAATTAACATAAAATAGATAGAGATACAGAAGAAAAAGGATGAAGGTGATAAAGTGATTTTTAAATTTTGTCCACAATGTGGATTAAAACTTGAACTAAAAAATAATTATGATGAAGGTGAGGTTCCTTATTGTAAAGAGCATAAAACATTATATTTTGATTTACCTAAACCTTGTGCTGTTGTGGCGGTTTTAAAAGGTGATAAAATCCTTTTGTTAAAACAAAGTTATATATTTAAAAATAGTAAGGTTTTACTATCAGGATATGTAGGGGTAAATGAAACTGCAGAAGAAGCTGTTTATAGAGAGGTTCTAGAAGAGTCAGGAATTAAAATAAAAAATATAGAATACTTAGGCAGTGATTATGTTGAAGGAAAAGAACTTTTAATGCTCACATATGTGGCACAATATGAAAGTGGAGAAATTAACCAATCTACAGAAGTTGAATTTATAGATTGGATTAACCTTTGTGATGCACTTGGTGAAATGCAGGAAGATTTAGTTGGACAAAGAGTTATTAGAAAAATTTTAGAGAAAAAAGGTGAAAAGGCTATTTATCCATTTAAAATGATTGAGTATGTAGAAGAAATATAAAATTTTTAAAGGGTGAAAATATTTGGAAAAAGTATTGACTTTATTTGGAAAAGTGGTAACATTAAAATCAAATAAGAATATCATATAAAGAAAACTTAATAAAATAAACTTTTGTAGAGGTGCTAAAATTATTAGTAAATATTAAGAGTCGCAAGCTATGACTAATATTGAAAGGGAAATTAGCCGAAGGGTGATAGTGCAAAATATCATTCTGGACATATGTAAAATATGCATATGGCTGTCACATTAATTGCAAAAATAATTGTAAGATTAGGTGGAGTGCTACTGAGTGTTAGTTTAAGAAAATTTATACTGGGCTAGTATAAATTCATTTTATAACATTTGTATATCATACCCACTGTGAAAACAGTGGGTTTTTATTTTAATCGTATATTTTTGTAGGGGCTATTTAAATTAAGTAAAGAAACAAAAATTTAAAGAAAATATATGGAGGTAATTTAAAATGAAAATGTTTGGGGCAATGAAAGTAGAAAATAATGAGTTATATATCGGTGGCGTAAGTTGTACAGAGCTTGCGAAAGTACATGGAACACCTTTATATGTAATGGATGAGGAGCTTATTAGAAATAATTGCAGAGATTTTTATAATGGGTTTAGATGTGAAATGGAAAATAATAGAGTTGTTTTTGCAGGAAAAGCTTGTATGACAATGGCTATGTGTAAAATAGCTGATGAGGAAGGGTTATGCCTTGATGTAGTATCAGGTGGAGAACTTTATACAGCTTATAAAAGTGGGTTTCCAATGGAAAAAATATATTTTCATGGAAATAATAAAACTTTAGAAGAAATAAATATGGGGCTTGAATATGGTATAGGCAGATTTATGGTTGATAATCATAATGAATTATATAACATAGACAGAATGGCTGGCGAAAAGGGAGTAGTTCAAAAGATTTATATAAGAATTACACCAGGAATAGAAGCACATACACATGATTATATTAAAACTGGACAGCTTGATTCAAAATTTGGATTTCCTGTAATTGCAGATAGTATAATTGAGTTGATGAAAGAAGTACAAGAGCTTAATAATGTAGAGCTTGTAGGGCTTCACTGTCATATTGGTTCACAAATATTTGATTTAGAACCATTTGAAGATGCGGCGGAAGTAATGCTTGAGCTTATGGACAATATTTATACTGAGTGTGGAATTAGAATAGGTGAATTGGATCTTGGTGGTGGATTTGGAGTTTACTATACAGGTGAAGATAATCCTAGAAGTACAGGAGAGTACTGTAATGCTATATTAAATAAAGTTGATGAAGTTTGTGAAAGACTCAATTATCCAAGACCAATATTAAGTATTGAGCCAGGAAGAAGCATTGTAGCTAATGCTGGGACTAGTCTTTATGAAATAGGAGCTATTAAAACAATTGAGGGGATAAGAACTTATGCTTCAACAAATGGTGGTATGAGTGATAATATTAGACCTGCATTGTATGGAGCTAAATATGAATGTTGTACAGCTAACAGAATTGAAGGAGTTAATCAGGTGGTTACAATAGCAGGAAAGTGTTGTGAGTCAGGTGACGTTTTAGTTAATGATGCTAATATAACAAAGCTTGAAACTGGAGATATTATTGCAATGATGACAACTGGTGCATATGGGTATTCAATGGCTAGTAATTATAATAGAATGCCAAGACCTGCTATGGTGATGGTGCAAAATGGTTTATCAAGAGTAGTTTGTAAAAAAGAAAGTTTTGATGACATGATTAAAAATGAGTGTGTGTAATTTTCAATAAAAATAATAAAATAAATTTGAAGTATATAATCAAGTATAGATTTTTAAAAACTATCTGAATTTTAAGGGGATTTCAGATAGTTTTTTTATTTTCATGAAAAATTCAAAAGCTTAATTTCCATAATATGTTATAATTTCAATAGAGTTTATAGGGGGAGATATTATGGGAATTAAACAAGAAAATCAATTAAAAGAGGGTAGTTTTATGAAAATATTTAAAGATTGGATAATACCAATAGTTTGTGCTGGTGCTATAGCACTTTTTATTAATAAATTTTTATTTTTTAAAGTAGAAGTGCCAACAGGTTCAATGATACCAACTGTGAATGTTAATGATCAGTTATTTGTTAGGAAAGTTTATAATAAAAAAAATATAAAAAGAGGAGATATAGTAGTTTTTGAAAAAGATGATGAGGAAGAGCTTCTTCTTAAAAGGGTTATTGGGCTTCCAGGAGAAAATGTAGAGGTTAAGTCTGATGGTTCAGTATATGTAAATGGTGAAAAAATAGATGAGCCATACGTAAAAAATCCAGATTCACTTACAGGTATTTTTACAGTTCCAATGGATAGTTATTTAATGATGGGTGATAATAGAGCTAAAAGTAAGGATGCAAGGATGTGGGAAGATCCATATATTCCAGCTGAAAATATAGTTGCAAAAGCTGGTTTGAGAGTATATCCATTTAATAATATAGGTTTATTGGAATAGAAGAATTTAAATAAATAATTTAATTAATATAACAAAAATAATAAATATATATGAGAAAAATGGCGTGAAATATGGTATACTTATTATTAACAAAAAATCAATCAGAAATCTTGAAAGGAAAAAAGATTTTATTTTTTTCAATTGATGAAATTACTGTAAACTCATTGAATTAAGGGAATTTGACATAGAATTGTTATAAAAATATGATAGTATTTAAGCATATATAGTAGGATTTTGCATCAATAAAATTAAATATTAATTGTATACTCATCCTTGTTTAAAAGGGATATATCAATATTTCTGATGAAGTTTGGAGTAACTAAACTTGTAGAGAAAGGGATTGGTGGAATGAGCACGAGTAACAATAAGTTTCTCAAAATAATCAAAGATTGGATAATACCAATAGTTTGTGCTATTATACTAGCCACTTTAATTAATAAGTTTTTAATTTTTAAAGTAGTTGTGCCAACAGGTTCCATGGAACCAACTGTAATGCCAGGTGATCAGATCTTTGCTACTAGAATTTACAATCCATCTAAAATAAAAAGAGGTGAAATAGTAGTCTTCAAAAAAGAAGGTGAAAAAGATCTTCTTCTTAAAAGAGTTATAGGTCTTCCGGGAGATTCTATACAGATTAAAAATGATGGTAAAGTTTATATAAACGGAAAGCTCCTTGATGAGCCGTATGTTAAATATACTGATCCTCTAAGTGGGACATATCATGTTCCGGCGGGTGAATATTTTATGCTTGGTGATAATAGGGCAAATAGTAGGGATTCTAGATATTGGAAAGATCCATACATACCGGGAGATGAAATAGTAGCCAAAGCGTGGTTGAGAGTGTATCCTTTTAGTAGATTTGGATTCTTAAAGGATAACAATTAAACTATTTGAAGAAAGACTGTAGAAAGGAAGCGAGAAGATGTTTAAGGGAAATAAGAAACTTAATTACATTCTGATTTACGGGCTAATAGTTGCTGGTCTAATTATAAGTTTCAATTATATGAAAGTAGAAATGTCTACTCAGCAAGTGCCGTATAGTCAGTTTAAGACTATGCTAAATGAAAATCAAATTCAAGCAGTTGAATTTGTGAATGGAGAAATTAAAATAACTCCAAAGAAAGACACTCCATTATATGGGAAAGAAGTGTACACTGTAAATGTTGGAGAAGGTCCACAGTTAATCAACCAATTAGAAGCTAAAAAGGTTGAGTTTGGAGCACAACTTCCACAAACATTCCCATTAGCAGAATTATTACTTTACTGGGTAGGTCCACTAATATTCTTCTTAATCATAGGAAAACTTATGTTTGGAAAAATGGATAAGAAGATGGGTGGCGGAATGATGTCATTCGGTAAAAATAATGCTAAATTGTATGCAGAAGATGAAACAGGTAAAACTTTTGATGATGTTGCAGGGCAAGAAGAGGCTAAAGAATCATTAAAAGAAATAGTAGAGTTCTTACATGATACTGAAAAATTCGTATCAATTGGAGCTAAACTTCCTAAAGGAGCATTATTAGTTGGGCCTCCAGGGACAGGTAAAACTTTACTTGCTAAAGCTGTTGCAGGAGAAGCTAAAGTACCGTTCTTCTCATTAGCAGGTTCAGATTTCGTTGAAATGTTTGTTGGTATGGGAGCAGCTAGAGTAAGAGACCTATTCAAGCAAGCAGAGCAAAAAGCTCCATGTATCGTATTCATAGATGAGATTGATGCTATTGGTAAAAGTAGAGAAGGTTCAATTCAGGGTAATGATGAGAGAGAGCAAACTCTTAACCAATTACTTACAGAGATGGACGGATTCGATGGTTCTAAAGGGGTTGTAATTCTTGCAGCTACTAATAGACCAGAAGTTCTTGATAAAGCATTATTAAGAGCAGGAAGATTTGATAGAAGGGTTATAGTTGACAAACCAGATTTAATTGGTAGAGAAGCTATACTTAAAGTTCACTCAAAAGATGTTAAAATGTCAAAAGAAGTTTCACTTGAAGCAATTGCAAAATCAACTCCAGGTGCTGTTGGGGCAGATCTTGCTAATATAATTAATGAAGCCGCTTTAAGAGCTGTTAAACAAGGAAGAAAACTTGTTATTCAAGAAGACTTAGAAGATGCTGTTGAATTAATTATTGCAGGTAAAGAAAAGAAAGATACAATAATGAATGATAGAGAACTTAAGACTGTAGCATACCACGAAGTTGGGCATGCACTTGTGGCAGCAATGCTTAATAATACAGATCCAGTTCATAAAATTACAATAGTTCCAAGAACTATGGGAGCATTAGGTTATACAATGCAACTTCCAGAAGAAGAAAAATATCTTCTTACTAAGGAAGAAATGACAGAACAAATTTCAGTTATGTTTGGTGGTAGATCAGCTGAGGAAGTTCAATTCGGAAGAGTTACAACTGGTGCTTCAAATGATATAGAAAGAGCTACTCAAACAGCTAGAAATATGGTTACAATGTATGGTATGAGTGATAGATTCGATATGATGGGACTTGAGTCAGCATCTAATAGATATCTTGATGGTAGAAATGTTATGACATGTTCAGAAGCTACAGCCAAAATCGTAGATGAAGAAGTTCTTAAAATAATCAAAGAAGCTCATAAAAAAGCAGTTGATATTCTTACAAGAGATAAAGACTTACTTGATGAGATTTCAGAAGTACTTCTTGAGAAGGAAACAATTATGGGAGATGAATTCTTAGAAATTGTCTACAGAAAGTATCCTGAAAAGAAAGTAAAATATGATGAACTTAAGAAAGAGAAAGAATTCTTAAAAGAAAGAGCTAAGCATAGAAGAGAAGAAAAAGCTAAGCAACTTCTTGAGAGAGAAGAAGAAAGAAGAGCAAGAATTGAAGAAGAGGCAATGGCACTTGAAGCAAAAGAGAGAGAAGAAAGACTTGCGAAGCTTGAAGCAGCTAGAGATGAATTAGATATGATTGCAGGACCAGCAACAGATAAAGAAGAAATAAAATTTGATGCTGATCATAAAAGTGAAAATGATAAACTTGTCGATGATAAAAAAGATGATGAGTTAGAATAATTTAAGCTAGTAAAAAGGCTGTCTTTTATAAGACAGCTCTTTTTTCGCTTAAGTATTCAAAAATAAAGTGTTAGATTTCGTGGTATAATGGATATACTTAAAATATAGAGTGTGAAAGGATTTGATTAAGTGTCAAAGCATGATATAGAAAAAACAAA
>JBOGAY010000141.1:0-4596 GCA_051655925.1 Sarcina sp.
TAAGTGAGAAATACTTAAAACTTAGAGATCTTAAAACTAAAGTTATATCTGACGTATACGAATTTGAAATTTTAACAATGAATGAAAATTTATTAGATGCTGATAAAGTCAAATTAAAAGATTTAATAAATGCAGTTCAAAATTTAAAAGGTACTAGTATAGAAGAGTTTAAAGAAAAAGTACAGGAAAGTATTAAACTTGAAAGTATAGATAATAAGCTTAGATTTAATTTATTATTTGAAATTAAAAAAGATATTGAGAAAATGAAACTTTGTTGTTAAAGTTATATAATAAGGCTAGGAAAACAAAATCTAAGTTTTCCTAGCCTTAAATATTTTATAGAAAAGCTCCGAAAACCACTGTGCCTTGTGCCTGTGGATGTAAGGAGCTAAACTTACAATTGTTATTTCTTTTACTGATATATAGACTTACCAGTAAAAATACGATATAGTATCTTCAAGAGGTGATTCAATTGTATTTAACAGTTAAACAACAATTAAAAAATCTACCTAAAGAAGATTATAATAATTTAATAGAACTTTCTCATATAGCTAAAAACTTATATAATTTTGCTACTTACAATGTAAGACAATATTACTTTCAAGAGAAAGAATATTTAAAATATGAGCAAAATAATGTACTTTGTAAAGCTAATGAGAATTATAAAATGCTTAATAGTAATATGGCTCAACAAATACTTAAAGAAGTAGATGGAGCTTTTAAATCTTTCTTTGGTTTAATTAAACTTGCTAAAAAAGGTAAATATGATTTTAGAAATATTAAACTTCCTAAGTATCTACCTAAAGATGGATTTACAACATTAATTATAGGATTTGTAAGACTTAAAGATGATATTCTTATAATGCCTTACTCTAATAGTTATAAAAAAAATCATAGTCCTATAAAAATTAAAATTCCACCTATCCTTTTAGACAAGAAAATTAAAGAGATAAGAATAATACCTAAATTTAGAGCTAAATATTTTGAAATACAATATACTTATCAAGTAGATGATATTCAAAATGATTTAGACTTAACTAAAGCTATAAGCATAGATGTTGGCATAAATAATCTTTGTTCTTGTGTAACAAATGATGGTTATTCTTTCATAATTGATGGAAAAAAAATAAAAAGTATTAATCAATGGTATAACAAAGAAAATGCAAGGCTACAATCTATAAAAGATAAGCAATGTATTACCTATCTTACTAATAAGCAAATAAATTTAGTTACCAAAAGAAATAATAAAATTAATGATTATATTAGCAAAACTTGCAGATATATAATTAACTTCTGTATTAATAACAATATTGGTAACTTAATAATAGGGTATAATGAAACCCTACAACAAAACGCTAATTTAGGTAAAGCTAACAATCAAAACTTTGTTAATATTCCAGTAGGAAACATTAAAGAAAAACTCGAATATCTATGTGAATTAAATAATATTAAATTTCACAAACAAGAAGAGAGTTACACTTCTAAAGCAAGTTTTTTTGATAATGACGAAATACCTAAATATAATCCAAATGCACCAAAAACTTATACATTTAGTGGTAAAAGAGTTAAGCGTGGCTTGTATAAAACAGCTACCGATAAAACGATAAATGCTGACATCAATGGTGCTTTGAATATACTTAAAAAAAGTAGCGTTGTAGACCTATCGGTTTTATACAGTAGGGGCGAAGTGGCAACGCCTGTAAGAATAAGGATTGATTAATCAAACTTCTTACGAAGCCACATCTCCTTGTGGGTGTGGAGGTTCACAATCTTGTAACTTTAATTTCTTTTCTTGGAACTGTTCTTTTATAATTAACTCTTGGATATCCAACAACCATACATGCTACAAGTTCTTCATTTTCTTCTATTTGAAGGAAGTCTTTAATCTTTGGATTTAAACTTACTGCTCTTTCTAGGAATCCGCTAAAGTAAGTACCAAGACCTAAGGCATCTATCATAAGTTCCATTTTAGAAGCGGCTAATGCACCATTTATAGCTCTATTAGCTTTAACAACTATTAAAAGTGGAGCTTTGAAGAATAATTTATCTTCGCCTTTAGGATTTTCCTTAAAGTCATTATACATTTTCTTCCACATATCTGCATAAGTTTTTACTGCTTTTGGAAGATTTTTATCTGCTAGCATATTGTTAGCACTTTCATTTAATGTTTCAAGGACTAATTCTCTTAATTCTTGAATTTTATCTTCTATAATAACATAAGATACATCTTGAGCATTTCCACCAGTTTGAGTGAATTTACCAACTTCTAAAATTTGATCTATTTTATCTTGTTCTACTTTATTTTTCTTAAATAATCTAACACTTCTTCTAAATTTCATAAAATTCATTAAGTTTTCTGCATCGACAGTAAAAGTATCTTTATTGAATTCTATAACATCTGACATAGAATAATCTTTTTCATCATCTGATGAAATGGCTTTTACAGGACAAATTGCAATACAGTGTCCACATTTTATACAAGTATCATTTTTTATATGAGACTTTCCATCTACCATTTCAATATCACTTACTATACAATCTTGTTTGCATAATGTACAACCTATGCATAAATCTCTATTTACAATCATTTCTTTTCTCCTTTGTTTGAATAGTATATTTATAGTATGCACTTTAAAGTATACTTTAAGTCAAGTTTTTTGAGAAAATTACGAAATTACTTCTATTTTACAATGAAATATTTGAACTAAAAGTATATAATAAAAGTATAAACGAATTTATAAGGCAGGATTAAAATGAGTACATTAGATAAGGTGACACCAAGGGTCAATAAAAGAACATTAATACTTGTTGCAGGATTAGTTTGGGGATTTGCAGGATTTAGAGTTTTTACACTTTTAGAAATGAAAAATCAGTTTACATTAATAGATTTAGTAGTTTCAATAATTGTGTTTGCAGCTTTTTATTTTCTTATTTTCAGTAAGATGTTTAAAAAGCATACAAAAAGAATTTTAAATGATTATCGTGATAAAAAATGTATATTTGGTTTTTTTGATGTAAAAAGTTATATAATAATGGGAAGCATGATAACATTAGGTATATTAGCAAGATCATCAGGATTATTTAATCCAAGATATTTAGGAGATTTTTACAGTGGGTTAGGAGTTGCATTATTCCTTGCAGGAGTATCATTCCTTATAACATTTATAAAATTTTCAGAAGCTAAAGCAAAATATATTGAGAAAAAAGTTAATTAAAAATTAGTATATATTTAGATATAAAAAAAGGCTTAGAATTAATATTCTAGGCTATTTTTTATGAAAAAATAAGCGTTTGAAATATTCTAAGCAATTTTTTTCTTTTCGTCTTTTTTATCATTTTGCTTACTAGCTATTATATCAATTAAATCTTTAACAGCAATAGGCATATCTTTTGTATCTATTTTTTCAAGTTCACTTTGGTGAATTCTTATATATCTATTAATTTCTTCAAAATTAAGTTCTTTTTTATGACCAGTCCAGTATTCAAAATCAAGATTTGTAGCATCAACTAATTTATCAACAAAACTGTCTGTCATACCTCTTTTAAAGTTTAGTATCCTACTTAAATAAGATGAGGAAATCCCAAGTATTTTTGAAAATTCAGATATTTTAAGATTATTTTCTTTCATGTATGCTTTAATTCTTTTTACTGCCTTAAAATTCATAAAATGATCCCTCCTTAGTTTTACATTATATTATTGACAAGTAGTATCTATAATTATACTACAAATTCAAAGAAAAGTTTAGGAAAGTTTCAGGAGAGAAATTTTGAACAAAATACAGAACTTGGTACTGTAAAAAATAGTTATTCAACAAGCTATATATCACAAAATCTATTTTTATTTGGGATATATTCTTTAAAATTGATATAAAATAGGAACTTAAAAAATTTCAAGTCCCTATTTTGCTTACTTTTCATTTTTATTATAAAATATTCCTTTAATGAAATAATTTATTCCAATAATTAGACAAATTGGAATAATAATAAATGTTGTCATAGGTACATAATCCAATGTATTAGTTGTAAATGATTCACCAACCAAGTGATCAATTTTCATAACTAATAGTGCAAATGAATGAATTATTGGGATTTGAAGTAAAGTTAATATTATTATAAATAGTCCAATATTTTTTTTATTATTCATAAATAACCTCTGAAATTACTTGATATTGTCCGTCGATAAACTCTAAGATTTCTTCTTTAAAAGGAATTTCTACACATCTAGAAGGATTAAAATATTTTAATGTTATTTGAGGTAGAATTGCTCTATCAGCATAACCTGTTGCTGTTGTACTAGTAGGAGTTTCTACACCTAAATCATAAAGATATTTTCTTTGATAAATGGGTGTGCGTTGATATGTTTTTTTTATATATCCCTTAACATATTGTCCTTTTTTCAAAGGAGCTGAATTTCTGGAATTACTAAAACTTACAGATTCTCCAATAGAATATCCAACAGAAGCAGATATAACATTTTTTGATACTTGTATATTTCCCTCCATTTCGTGAGAATAAGATTTTGAGAAAGATACAGTATCATATTCACCATCTTTAGTTGCTGGAGAGCCATGATAAATTAGAATATCTGAGCCTTTA
>JBOGAY010000142.1:0-4902 GCA_051655925.1 Sarcina sp.
ACCGAGATTTTGCCTTAAGCTTCCTTCAGATTCCACCTCACGATGGACACCCTTGCTCTCGGCTAGTGGTTGGCACTATCAACCCCCACATCGGACTTTCACCGACTAGTCCATACCCATGCCAGGCACACTAAAAAAAGTATATCAAAATATTATAAATTTGATATACTCTGCTTTATTTTTATTTTTCTAAAACACCTATAAGTGCTAAAAGTTCCTCATTTTCTAAACTTTCAATTTCCTTTTTAAGTTCTTCAAGCCCTATTCTTAATATTGTTCTAACCCTTAAAACTCCGCTAACTAAAAGCATTGCTAATGTTGTTCCATATGCTATAAACATATCATCATCAGTTTTTATATTATCAAAAATAAATTTTTTTAAATTTATAAGTCTAATAAATTCTTTTATATATTTATCATCTAATGAAGATCCAAATCTTACTCTAAAAATTGTAGCAACTAAATTTTTCATATCTACTTTTGCATTTTCAATATCCTCTTGTGTATTAAGCTTTTCTACCTTACCTTTATTTATACATTCTTTTATAGTATCATATGCTGCTGAACGAGCTGATCCCGTCGCTTTTGCAAAATCATATAGCTTTTCTAATGGAATATCCTTAAATAATATTATGTTACCATATACAACATCTTCTGATGAAATCATAAGATTGTAAAAAGCCTCTTGAAGCTCTATATTTTTTTCAATACATGATAATTTTAAAACAATATTATTAGCAAAAGTAACTATTCTAGTATTTTCTACTATTGCTAGTTCTCTATACTCTTGTTTAAACTCAGTTGCTGTTATTAAATCTTTTATAATAACCTCTTCACTGAGTTTATCATTTTTCATTGCATAAATCTCATATACTACCTTTTTTATAAGCCTTCTAATCTTGTCATATGTCTTTTGAAACTCTTCTACATTAACTGGCTCATCCTCTTTTTCTTTAGCATTTTCACTAAGTGTTTTTATTACATCTGTTTCTGTCATCCCAAGCTCTTTCATTTTTTCTAAAAGTTCTTTTACTTTTTCATCCATATATTTCCCTCCTAATAAAAATAGCATTTTAATTATTTTGCCCACTATTTTCATATTTATCTATTGTTTAATTATTTTTTCAAAAAAATTGAATTTTAATACTATATTATGTATTATTTTATCATAGAAAATATATTATACAAATGACTTAATTATACAAAAGTTATTTACTAATAAAGTATCTAATAAAAAGATATTTTATTGCTAATCATACATAAAACTTGGAGGATTTAATATGTACGACGTTATAATAATAGGTTCTGGACTTGGCGGTCTTAGTGCTGGAAGTAGACTTGCTAAACTTGGATATAAAGTTTTAATACTTGAAAAACATTGTTTAGCTGGTGGATACGCTACTAATTTCAAAAGAAAAGATTATACTTTTGATGTTTCACTTCATGGAATCGGTGGACTCTGTGAAACTGGAAATCTATATAAGATTTTATTAGCTTGTGATGTTATTGACAAAATTAAACCACTAAAAAGCTCACTAGCTTATTCTATAAATTTTAAAGGTAAAAAAATAGATATACCTAATAATTATGAAGCTTATAAATCTCTTTTAATATCTCTGTTTCCAAATTATGAAAAATCTATTTTAAATTTATTTAAAGCACTAGATAAATTTGAAAATGGATTTAAGAAATTTATTCTTGAAAAAGATGAGGGATTCTTTAATAAACTTAGTTTAGATGTTGCATTATTTATAAAATGGTCTTCTAAAACAACTTATCAAGTTATAAAAAAATATGTTGATAATGAAGATTTTATAAGAATTTTTACATCACTTTGGATATATTACGGGTTACCACCAAAAGAATTATCTGCACTTTACTATTTTATTCCATGGCTTTCTTATCATAAACATGGAAAATATTATATTCAAGGGGGTGGACAAGCTCTTTCTAATGCTTTTGTTTCAACAATAAAAGAAAATAGTGGGGATATCCTTCTTAAAAGTGAAGTTGTTAAAATTAAATGTGAAAGCAAACTTGTTAAAAGCGTAAAAATCAAAAATGGAAATACCTTTCAAGCAAAGCATATAATTGCTAATCTAAATCCAAATAATGTTCTAAATCTTATGGATAAAGTGCTTTTATCTGAATTTGATATTAATAGAGCACATACTGACATTGTTGGCTGTACTCTCTGTGAGTTATATTTAGGACTTGATTGTAACCCATCAGATATTAATATTCCTAATGATGAAATTTTTTACTTTGAAGGTTCATCACATGAAGAAGATTATAAAATGGCTCTAAAAAATGAATATGAAAAAAGTGGTTTCCTTTTAACTAACTATAATAGTATGGATAAAAAGCTCAATGATACTAATAAAGGTGTTATCACAATCACTTATATTGATAATTATGATTTTTGGTCTGCTGATAAAGAAATTTATAAAAATCAAAAATTAGAAGTTACAGAGAAAATCATAAAAAGATTAGAAAAATATTATCCTAAAATTAGAGAACATATAGTAATATCAGAACTTGGAACTCCTAGAACAATGGAAAGATATACTAAAAACCCACGTGGTGCTGTCTATGGATTTTCTCAATATGTAAAACAGGCTGGTCGCTATAGATTCCCTAAAGAAACTAACATTAAAAATTTTAGTTTTGTTGGTGCATGGACAAATCCTGGTGGAGGATATGAAGGCGTAATTTCTGGCGGTATTGTAGAAGCTCATAGAATTGATAAACTCCTAAAAAATGAGCATAAATAAACACCTTCAAAATCTATTACATTAATTTACAAACAAAAACTTTCCAACTTTAAAGCAAATATCATTTTAAAGTTGGAATTTCTTTTATAATAATTATATGTCATCTATTTATGCAATAAATATATTCTCCTTAAATATAAATTTATTATTTTTATAATAACACCACCACAATTAAATATCCATATTTTTCAAATTTTCAAAAATGCTTAGTATACAACAAAAACCTACCTAAATTCTTTTAGATATAATCTAATTTAAGAATTTAGATAGGCTTTTTTATTAAGAATCTATTTATCTTTTTTTTCTATTTTAATTTCTTCTGTGATTTCTACTGCTCCATTTTTATCACTTTTAAGTAAATCTCTAATTTCTTGAAGTAATAAGATATCGTCTGGTGTCTTAGCTGGTGGTGCATCTTTCTTCTTGTAAAGTTTTGATGCTGCTTTAACACATAAGAAAATAGTTATTGCTATTATTAAGAAGTTAATAACATTTTGTATAAAGTTACCTATATTTAAAGTAACTGCTGGATGTGTTAATGTAGCATGCTTTAATGTTATCTTTAAATATTGGAAATTTACGCCTCCTATTAACAGTCCAACAAGTGGCATAATTACGTCATTAACTAATGATTTAACTATTGTACTAAATGCTCCCCCGATAACAACCCCGATAGCAAGGTCTATAACATTACCTTTAAGAGCAAACGCTTTAAAATCTTCGATAAATTTTTTCATCGTTTTTCTCCTTTGTTTTTCTTTTACTTTTATGAATTTAGTATTGCTTTTGTGTGTACTTTCTGTAACACTTATGAAAGTTTATCATACTTTTTTATAAAATTAAAGATTTTTTGTGTTTTTTATTAAAACGAGTCATTCGTATTAAAATTTTATCTATTTAATAAAAAAAAGCCCATTTAATAGGCTCCTTTTTATAATTATATTAAATTTTACACTTAAAATTATTGTATCTCTCTTAAAACTTCTAATACTATGCTTGGATCTGGTGATAGTTTAAATTTTGAAATTTCAGTTGCAATATCAAGTGCTGTATCAACAACATTTTTTCTTGCCTTAAGTTCTATTACTTCACCTTTATGATCAAATATTATCTTATTATTTTCTTTATCAAAACTTAAAGTTACACCACCTCTATAAACTATAAATGGCATTAAACTTCCTGTTGCCTTGTACATGTTTATAACAGGATATTCTCTTTTAAGTTCTAAACTATATAAAAGTTCTTCTGCTGACTTATATGCAAGATTGATATTTCCACCATCAAACTCATAATCAAGAAGATGAATATCCCCTGTCTGCATTACTTCTAAAAGTATACTTCTTAATCTTTTATCATTTTCATCTCTATTTACAACATCTATTAAATCAAATTTCTCTCCATTTCTAAGCCCATCTATTATAACTTGAAACTTCCCTGCTCTCTCTTCTTGTAACATAAAAAAATATGCTCCTTTCTATTTGTGTACCTATGTAATTTAATATTTTCTCTAAATATTCACAAGTTTTATTGTAACATAAGCATATTAAATTTTATACTTCTCATACCTAAAAATCTATGTTTGTGTTTTCTTATCTAAAAATAAAAATGATATGATATCAATATTCTGATTTTGATATCATACCATTTTATATCTATCAAATTAAAGTATTCCCAATACTTTTATCTTTTTTATATCGGAAACTTTTTGAATCTAAAATAGAATCTCTATTTATAATTACCTCTTCTGATAAACTATCACCAAATTTTGTATTAACACCATATTCAAGTATACAAATCTCAGCTCCTGAATATTTTAAAGTTTCAAACTTATCAATTATCATAAGTAATAAAAACCTTAAATCTTCTGGCTCTACATAGTCAACACTTAATATTATCTTTTCATCACTAATTGATGCTATTGCCATTATGTCCTTTTTTACCTTTAGCTTATATTCTATTATTTTATTATAAACATTCTCTTCTATTGTATAGTCTACATATCTAGTTTCAATATTTTCATTTTTATTCCAAAACACCTTTATACACTTCCTTAATCTTTAGTAAATACATCTTTCTTATTTTAACTTTAGCAAAAACTTCATATCTTTTCTAGTTCCTCTAACTATCA
>JBOGAY010000143.1:0-8485 GCA_051655925.1 Sarcina sp.
AAGCCCCCCTCAAGATGAGATTTCCCATATCATAAGATAGTAAGTTCCCTTCGAGAACAGGAGGTTGATAGGTCAGAGGTGTACGCATGGTAACATGTTTAGCTGACTGATACTAATAGAACGAGGGCTTGACCAATAAATTTAAATCAATTTTTATATGTAATTTTTAGAGAACAATAATCCGGAATAGCTCAGCGGTGGAGCAGTCGACTGTTAATCGAAAGGTCGTGGGTTCAAATCCCACTTCTGGAGCCAGAAAAGTCTAAGTAGTTTTACTTAGACTTTTTTTTTATAGAACAGAATATGTTCAATAATGTAGTTTTTATTTTTAAATATGTATATACTAAAGAAAAATTAAGAAATATTATGTTATATATGTAATTGAATTGTAAAAAATATTTATTGTTTTATTGTAGAAAATATAAAAATAAAACCTTATAGTTATGATATGACAAAAAAATGATGAATTTGCATAAATATTTTTATAATACGACAATATGAGATATAATATATTTATAGAGATTGTAAGCGGAGGATGAAATTAATGAAGATTTTATTAGTAGAAGATGAAGAAAGCATAAGAGGGTTTTTAAAAATAAATTTCCAAAGAGAAAAATTCACAGTTATTGAATGTGAAAATGGAGAAGAAGGGATTAGAAGAGCTTTAATAGAAAAGCCTGATATTGCTATTTTAGACGTCATGTTACCAGGAATAGATGGATTCACTGTATGTCAGCAGTTAAGAGAGAAATTTCCTAATATAGGGATTATAATGTTAACGGCTAAAGGTGAGGATATGGATAAAATTATGGGACTACAATATGGTGCCGATGATTATGTTGTTAAGCCATTTAATCCACTAGAAATTACATTAAGAGTTAAGGCTTTAATAAGAAGATTAGAAGAGTCAAAAGTAGAAGATGAAAATACAATTAAGTCAGAAGAATTTTTACTTGATTTATATTCACAAAGTTTATTTAAAAATAATGAAGAAATAGATGTTACACCTAAAGAGTTTTTACTTATGAAAATATTTTTACAAAATCCAGGTAAGGCGTTCACAAGAGATGAACTTTTAAACCTTGTTTGGGGAATAGATTTCTTTGGAGATCCTAAAATTGTTGATGTTAACATAAGAAGATTAAGAGCTAAAATAGAAGAAGTACCTTCAAAACCTAAATACATAGAAACTATCTGGGGTACAGGATACAGATGGAAGAGATAGGAGATTCTAAATGAAAAGTATAAAAAGTAGGTTAGTTAGAAGCTTTGTATTAGTTGTTTCAGCAACAATACTTATAGCTTCAGTAATGTTTTTAATGTTTATTACAAGATATTACTATCAAGGAACTGAAGATATACTTAAGAGTCAAATAAAAGTCGCTGCGGATTTTTATGATAAATATTTATCTGATAATTCACTAGAATATAATGTTTATGAAGATAAGGATATATTTTGGCAACAGACAGATGCACAGGTTCAAATTTACAATAATAAGGGAATTCTCATTATGGATTCTCTTGGAGTAGATAAACATAGAAGTGAACCTGTTGATGTTAAGAAAGCACTTGAAGGGGGCGTGGGTGAATGGATTGGTCATGTTGATTATAGTGATCAAAAAGTTATGACTATTTCATACCCACTTGAGAGTAATGGTAAAATAGTTGGTGTTGTTAGATATATTACTTCACTTGAAGGCGTTAATAGATTTATATTAAAGTTTGCATGGGCTTTTATCATAATTGGTTTAGCTGTTATTATAATTGGAATTGGTATCAGTTATTTATTAGCTAACAGTATTGTAAACCCACTTAAAACTCTTACTAAAACTTCAGAAGAGTTTGCAAAGGGAAATCTTGATGCAAAGAATAAAATAGAAACAGAAGATGAGATAGGTAAGCTTGCATATACATTAAACTTTATGGCTGATGAAATTAAGAAGAGAGAAAGACTTAAAAATGATTTTATATCTTCTATATCTCATGAGCTTAGAACACCTCTTACATCTATTAAGGGATGGGCTATTATATTAAATAATGATGATACTGACAAAGAAATGTTAGCACAAGGATTTAATATTATAGAAAAAGAAGCTGATAGATTAAGTCATATGGTTGAGGAATTATTAGATTTTTCTAAATTCGTAAGTGGTAGAATTCAACTTAAGAAGGAAGAAATTGAAATTAATGATTTTGTTCAGTATATAAAAATGTATATGGAACCTAGAGCAACTAGAGAAAATAAAAAATTCCTTATTCATAAGGCTCCACATGATATTATTGTTGATGGAGATAGGGATAGATTAAAACAAGTATTTATTAATATTATTGATAACTCATTTAAATTTACTGATGAAGGTGGTAGTATTTCTATTGCTGTTGAAGAGTTAGAAAATGATGTTAAGCTAATAATTCAAGATACTGGTTGTGGAATTAGTGAAGAAGATTTACCAAAGGTTAAAGAGAAATTCTTTAAGGGTAAAAATTCAAAATCACAAAATGGTATAGGATTATCTATTTGTGATGAGATTATAAAACTGCACAAAGGTACTTTTGATATTGAAAGTGAGCTTGGTGTTGGAACAAAAACTTCAATTACTATTCCTAAGATGCAAGAGGAAATTATCTAGGGGTAAAGGGGAATAATGAATGAAAAAAATAGTTGTTTTATTGATTGCTTTAGTTGTTGCTGTTGCCCTGATAGGGTGTGTTAAGAGTGATAAACTTGAGGAGAATAAAATTATGGCCCCTGTTCCAAAGAATATACAAGTAGATGGGACATGGGAGGTTACAAAGGAATATACAATTGGTGATAATAATACTATCAAAAGTGTGAATGAAATTAAAGATCCTATAGTAACTATTTCTAATAATGTTGCAATTGTTGGTAATATGGAAATAGATAAACCTAATTTTAAGTTTAAAAGGGTTGAGAAGGATAATTACTTACCTAAGGCATTTAATAATATAGTTAAGGATGTACCCTTAGATGATGGTTATATGAGTATAATCACTATATCAGATAATACTAATCTTTATGTTGATTTTATTTTGAAAAATGATAATGAGGCATATATATATGCTATGGGAGATTTGTTTGTTGTTAAAAAGATTAATTCTAATGTAAATATTGATGATATTAAAAGCAATGGAAATGTCCCTGAGACAACATTAAAAGAAAATAAAAGTTCGACTAATGGTATTTTGCTTGGTTTAAAAACACCAGCAACTGTTACACAAAGTGGTGAAGTGACACCAGCTTCTTATGAAACTTTATGGATTAGAATGGTGAATGGAGTATTACAAGAGCCTATAAAAATGAAAGGACTTGTTATTCCAAGAGCAAATGGAACTTTTTCATATGCAAATACAACAGATAGTATAGTTAATGGCCAAAGTATGCAAACACTTGAGGTTATAAATCATAATAAGAATGGTACACCAGTTGTTGAAAAGAATATTATGCCTTCAGCTAAAAATAGAGAGATAACATTTATAGGTAAAGATTATATTGGATTTGAGTTTGCAGGAAGTAATAATCTTGGTGATGAATATAAAATTAACACTTTAGATAATCTTAATAGTCCTAAAAGTTTAGATATTCAAGGGCTATTTGGTAATAAAGGTGAAGAGCAATATATTAATAGTAGACAGCAATTTATTGATAGTAAGCCAAATTTCATTTTAGATCAATATAATTTAAAGGATGTAGATCCTAGTGATATTACTATGTTTAGAAAGAATGCTAGGTGGGTTGTTGAAAGCAAAATTGAGTCTGATACTGTAGGAGTTAATGATTTATCTTTTGATATTAATGTTTCTCCTATTGGAATTTTGGTCAATTATGATTCATTACCAGTAAGTTGGAATAAACTTAAAGAGGTTGATTCAGGTGTAACAGATGCATTTGGTTCACCTGATGGAAAGTTTATTGTAGCGATAAATAAAAGTTCACTTAATATCTATGAATTAAAAGATGGAAAATTAAGTGCTGAGCCTGTTAAAACTATGAAACTTAATAATGGTGAAGTAGCTGTAATGGGAGAGTGGGCAACTGGAGATTTTGTTTCATTATGGAATAAAGCGGTTGAAGAAAGAAATAAATAATAATAAAATAGAGTTAGTGGTAAAATCTAAGTATGAATAGTTTTTATTTATGCTTAGATTTTTTTTGATTTTTTTGGGGGTGTATTTATGAAAATTTTAGATTTAAGAGGACTTGTATGTCCTATGCCTGTTGTTAATACTAAGAAATATTTTGATTCTATTATTGAAGGAAGTGCAAAGATACTTGTAGATAATGAAATTGCTAAGAATAATTTAGAGAAATTTGCAAATTCTAATAGTTTCAAATGTAATACAGAAATTAGTGAAAATGACTTTGCTTTAACTATGGAAAAAATAAAGATGGAAGTTGTTAAGGAAGAGTGTGATGAAGAATTTTCTATTTTAATAGGAAGTGATAAACTTGGAGATGGTGATGATAGTTTAGGAGAAACTCTTATGAAAAGTTATATTTATGCTTTAAGTGAGAGTGATAAATTGCCAAGAAGTATTATGTTTTTAAATTCGGGTGTTAAGCTTGTGGCTAAAAAATCTTCTGTGTTAGAGTCATTAGAAAGTTTAAAAAATAAAGGTGTAGAAATTTCAAGCTGTGGGATATGCTTGGATTTTTATGGATTAAAAGAACAGGTAGCAGTTGGTGAAATAACTAATATGTATGCTATTGTTGAAGAAATGAATTCAGTTGCAAAGCTTATAAAGCTATAGGCATTAAGTTTTTAGAAAGGAATTTAGTTATGAATTATGACATTATAATTATTGGAGCTGGACCATCAGGTCTTGCAGCAGCTATTGAAGCTAAAAGAGAGAATGATGAATTAAAGGTATTAATAATAGAAAAAGAGGAACAACTTGGGGGAACTTTGAATCAATGTATTCATTGTGCTTTTGGGAAAGATATTTTTAATGAACCATTGACAGGAAGTGAGTTTGCTCAAAGGTTTATAGATGCTGTAGAAAAATTAAAAATTGAGGTTAAACTTGATACATCAGTTATAAGTATTTCTAAGGAAAAGGAAGTTACTTATGTTAGTCCTAAAGAGGGAGTTATGAGTATTAGTGCTAAGGCAATTATTATAGCTACAGGGATTAGAGAGTTGTTTTCAGGAAATATAAGTATACCTCTTAATAAGTTTGCAGGTATTTATACTGTTGGAACTGCGCATAAGTTTATAAATAATCAGGGATACTTACCAGGTAAAAATATAGTTATTTTAGGAACAAGTGATACGAGTCTTATAGTTGCTAGAAGATTATTACTTGAAGGTGCAAAAATAAAAGCTATTGTAGAGAGTTCAGATGAACTTCGTGCTAAATCAGAGTATGCTAGAAGAATAGTTGATGATTTTAATATTCCAGTTTTATTCTCACATAGAGTTAATGAGGTTATTGGTACAGAAAGAATTGAGCAAATTAAAATATCTAAACTTGAAAATGCAGCAGAGGATGAGCAAGGTGTAGAAATATTAGATTGTGATTGTCTACTGATTTCAGTTAATTTTTTACCAGATAAGAGAATTGGTGAAAATGTGGGTCTTGAAGTTAATGAAGAAACTCAAGGTATTAAACTCAATACGGATTATAGTACAAATCTTGAAGGAATATTTGCATCTGGTGGTGTTGTTAGAGGGTATGACAATGCTGATATGTGTGCAAAAGAAGGTAAAAATGTTGCTAGGGCAGTAGTTAAATACTGCGAAGTTATAAAATAAAAATAAACTACTAGAAAATTGTAAGAAAAAATGGATAAATTAGCTATTAAGCTAACTTATCCATTATTTTATCAAAGATTAAATCATGACCAAGTTTGTCAAGGTGTAATCCATCTGTGTAGTAAGCTCCACTTTGAGGAATTACAGAGTTGATATCTATAAATTCTAAGTCTTTTTCAGATGCATATTCTTTTAAAAGAGTGTTTATTGCTTTTATAGATTCATTCACTTTTTCATAATTTAATGTTTTATCCCAACGCTCAGTTGCTATTTCACCTAAAACTTTTGGTGCAGTTATTATAACTGGTTGAATATTATTAGATAGAGCTTCATCAAGCATAGCTTTAATATTTTTAAAAGTAATTTTAGGATTTCTACCTTGAAGTGCATCATTTGAACCACACATAAGTGTTATGTGTGTTGCTTCATTCTTTACTGCATCAGTTGTAAATCTTGATAGCATACTTGATGATGAGTCACCAGCTATTCCTTTATTTATTATAGTGATATCTTGAAGTTGCTCCTGTAATTTTGCAACCCAACAGTCTTTTGGAGATACTCCGTATCCTTTTGTTAGTGAATCTCCTATACATATTAACTTCATTTGTTACACGACCTTTCGTTTATTTTAAAAAGTTTTAAGTAAGCATTTTCTACATATAGTGGTAGTTCCTTTGTTTGCAGTAACAAATTCGCCTTCTTTAAGGTCTTTGTTACATAAATAGCATATTGCATTATTATATGTAATATCTTCAGATTTATTTGTTTTTTTTGTTTCAACTTTTGGTTTAGTAGCTTTTTTTATTTGTCCATATAGAATTTTATCATGTGGTACTTTATTAATGTTTACAGAGTAATTAATACTATAATGGCTTTCTCCAAAGAATTCAAGCTCAAATCTTGGATTTAATTCATCATAAAACTCTTCTATAATAATTCTTCTAATTTGCTTATCATTAACTATAATTCCGCTTTTTTCAATACCATCAAATATACTTTTAGTTATATTACTTGTATCAGGATGCCTTTTTTCGCTTTTATAATAAACTTTTAAGATAGCGATAAGTGCTTCATCTAAAACTATATTTGGATTTTGAATTCTAGCTTCATAAGCTATTTGCTGTTCATAATTTGCATATTTATCATATGATTTTCCAGTATTTGATGGAAGAATAGCACGCCCTTTCGCATTATGTAGTTTAAAGTTAGATTTAGTTATTGGTGAACCTTTAACTACAATTTTTGCATATGGTGTTGTCATAAAAAACCTCCTAGTTGTAAATAACATATAAAATATAAAACTAGATTATTAAATAATTTAGATTATAGGTTATATTGTACTAGGTTTTCTTGAATGTGGCAAAGCTATAAAGTATAATCAGAATAGGTTATCTACGATAAGAAAGAAATTAGAGAAAACGAGGTAAAAACAAATGGAGAAGAAAGTTATTTTAGCAATAGAGAGTAGTTGTGATGAAACTGCTGCTGCTATTGTTGTTAATGGAAGAGAAGTATTATCTAACATAATTACATCTCAAATAGATACACATGTTAAATTTGGTGGAGTAGTGCCAGAGGTTGCATCAAGAATGCATATAGAAGCGATTAATGGAGTTGTAGAAGCTGCTTTAAAAGAAGCTAACATGACACTTGATGATATAGATGCAATAGGGGTTACATATGGTCCGGGGCTTGTTGGAGCTTTACTTGTAGGGCTTCAATATGCTAAGGGACTTGCTTATGGTTCAGGTAAAGAGCTTATAGGTGTTAATCATATTGAAGGACATATAGCTGCTAACTTTATAGCACATAAAGATTTAGAGCCACCTTTTATTTGTTTAGTTGTTTCAGGAGGACATACTTTTATTGTTTATGTTAAGGAGCATGGAGAGTATGAAATTATAGGTGAAACAAGAGATGATGCAGCAGGTGAGGCTTTTGATAAGGTTGCAAGAGCTTTAGGACTTGGGTATCCAGGTGGGCCAAAGATTGATAAATTAGCTAAAGAGGGGAATAGAGAAGCTATTAAATTCCCAAAAGCAAATTTGGGTGGAGATAGTTTAGACTTTTCATTTAGTGGAGTTAAGTCAGCTGTACTTAATTATTTAAATAAAGCTGAAATGAAAGGGGAAGAAATTAATAAAGCTGATGTTGCAGCAAGTTTCCAAAGAGCAGTGGTTGAGGTTTTAACTGACAATGTACTTAAAACTTGTAAAGCAAGAAATGTTAATAAGATAGCAATAGCTGGTGGAGTTGCATCAAATTCATCATTAAGAGAAAATCTTATAGCAGAAGCTAGTAAACAAGGAATAGAAATATTATTCCCAGCACCTATACTTTGCACAGATAATGCCGCAATGATAGCAAGTGCTGCTTATTTTGAGATGTTAAGAGGGGCAAAAGCAGAATTAAATTTAAATGCTAAGCCGAATCTTAGAATTGGTGAAAGATAAGATAGTAAAATTAAATATTAAGAATTGTAATTTTAATTAAAATATTTGTTGGGGGACAGGATATTAATGAATTTAATTTCGCATTCTAATGGGTTTATCACAAATGGCCCGAAAAAAAAATTTGATTTAAAGTTTATTTTAAAACTTATAGGGATATTAATTATTTTAGCTATAGTTACAGGTTTTGTAATTAATGCAACAGTTACAAATAAAAATGAAGAAAAATTTATAAAAGAAGATAAATATATTACAATTGAT
>JBOGAY010000144.1:0-3654 GCA_051655925.1 Sarcina sp.
ATATATACTTATAGCATATAAACCACTTATAATAGTAACTTATATGTATGTATTTATTAAAAGCTGTACTGGGGATAAGTGTATTTGTTCTTATCTGAGAAAGAAAATAAGAGCTTTAATTCACAAATAAATTTATAAAAGAATCACAAAATGAGGAATAATAAGTATTATAATAGTATAAATTTTAACTAAGATACGAATTATATTATTAAGAGATGAAAAAAAGTTCTTGACTTTGATAATAATAATAGTATAATTAAATCAAATTTGGAATTAATTTACATTTTTATGGAGGGTTTTATGTTAACTACAATCGCTAGAAATTTTGTGTCATTTTTTTATAGCTTTTATTATAGCCTAAGCTTTTATTATAGCATGGTTATATTTAGTGATGAAAAAAATAATATACAAAGCATCTAATGAGTGGAATATAAATAGATCAACCATAATTATATTGGCAAATAATTATTATTGTTTTAAAATAAGATTCATTAGTGAATCTTATTTTTTTTTTAAGAAATCTTGGGGTATATGAGAATTGATTTCAAATCTTAACAGTAAGCATATAAATTCATGTTAAAATTAATAATGGCATGAGGGTAAAAATTTAGGAGGGTTATATATGATAGTTATTTTAAAACCAAAAACAGAAGACTTGGAGATTAAAAAATTAATTTCCAAAATACAAAACTTAGGAGTAGACGTACAAGTGGTAAACGGAGAAGGAAAAAATATATTAGGGCTAGTTGGAGATACAAGTAGAATAGATCCAAAAAAAATAGAAGCAAATGTAAATGTGGAAAGAGTATGTAAAGTACAGGAACCATACAAGAAAGCAAATAGAGTGTTTCATCCAGAAAATTCTATATTTGATATATGTGGTAGAAAAGTTGGTGGTAAGCAAATTACATTAATTGCTGGACCATGTTCAGTTGAAACACCAGAGCAAATTACAACTATTGCAAAAGAGGTTAAAGAAATTGGAGCAGGATTTTTAAGAGGTGGGGCATTTAAGCCAAGAACTTCACCTTATAGCTTCCAAGGACTTGAAGCAGAAGGTTTAGAACTTTTAAAACTTGCTAGAAAAGAAACAGGACTTCCAATAGTTACAGAAATAATGTCAACAAGTATGATAGATAAATTTGTTGATGATGTTGATGTAATTCAAGTTGGAGCTAGAAATATGCAAAACTTTGATTTATTAAAAGAGCTTGGAAAAACAGATAAACCAATTTTATTAAAAAGAGGATTATCAGCAACTATTGAAGAGCTTTTAATGTCAGCTGAGTACATTATGGCTGGAGGAAATGAAAGAGTTATACTTTGTGAGAGAGGAATTAGAACATTTGAAACTTACACAAGAAACACACTTGATTTAAGTATGGTTCCAGCTATTAAAAAGTTAAGTCATTTACCAATTATTATAGATCCAAGTCATGCAGCAGGTAAGAATTGGATGGTAGATCCATTATCGAAGGCTGCTATTGCAGTAGGAGCAGATGGACTTATAATAGAAGTTCACAATGATCCTGCTAATGCTTTATGTGACGGTCAACAATCAATAAAACCATCAGAATATGCAAAACTTGTTGAAGAAATGAGAGCAATAGCTAAAGCTGTAGGTAGAGAAATCTAATGAAAAAGTTAAGAGTAAATCTTGATGAAAGAAGCTATGATATCATAATTGAAAATAAGCTTAGAGATAATTTTGCAACTTATATTAAGGAAGTTTATAAAGGAAGTAGAGTAGTTGTTCTTACAGACGCTAATCTTGATAAAATTTATGGTACAGAACTTAAAGAAAATTTAGAGCAAAATGGTTTTGAAACAAGGTTTATAGTTATAGAAGCAGGGGAGAAAAGTAAAAACTTTTCTTCGCTGCTACCTATATATAATGACCTTTTAAAGTTTAAGCTTACAAGAAGTGATTTAATCATTGCTTTTGGTGGTGGTGTTGTTGGTGATTTAGGTGGTTTTGTTGCCTCAACATTTTTAAGAGGAGTGAATTTTATTCAAATTCCTACATCTTTGCTTGCACAAGTAGATTCTAGTGTTGGAGGAAAAGTAGCAGTAGACCTTGACGCAGGAAAGAATTTAGTGGGAAGTTTTTATCATCCTAAGAGGGTTTTAATAGATACAGATATACTTACAACTCTTGAGGAGAAATTCTTTAATGATGGTCTTGGGGAAGTTATTAAATATGGATGTATTAAAGATAAGGAATTATTTGATAAGCTTGAAAAATTTAAAGATAAGAAAGAGCTTAAGGAAGATATAGAAGATATTATTTATACTTGTTGTGATATAAAAAGACAAGTAGTTGAAAATGATGAAAGAGATACAGGGGAAAGAATGATATTAAACTTTGGGCATACACTTGCACATGCTATAGAGAAGTTCTATAATTTTGAAACTTATAGTCATGGTGAAGCAGTAGCAATTGGAATGTATCAAATATCAGTAATTAGTGAAGATAAAAATCTTACTAAAAAAGGTTGTGCGAAAAGAATTAAAACTATGCTTGAAAAGTATGATTTACCCTTTGAGTGTGAAGCTATGAAAGAGGGTAATGATGAATTATTAGAAGCAATACAACTTGATAAAAAAAATTTAAATAATAGTTTGAATGTAATTTTATTAAATGAGATTGGAGAGAGTTATATATATAAAACTACGTATGAGTTTTTTAGATAGAGGGGGCATAACAAATGTCTAATAAGATAAGAATAAAATCAAGAAAGATAGCAGGAACAGTTTCTGTTCCACCATCAAAAAGTATGGCTCATAGAGCAGTTATTTGCGCATCTCTTGCAACGGGGAGAAGTATTATAAGCAATCTTGATTTATCAGATGATATTATAGCAACAATGAATGCTATGAAATCACTTGGGGCAAATATAGAAGAGTTAGGAAATAAAAGTTTTGCGATAGATGGTAGTAATACTTTTAAAAATAAAAAAGATAATATAGTTGTGGATTGTAATGAATCAGGTTCTACACTAAGATTTTTAGTTCCACTAGCAATAGCAGAGGAAAACAAGGTTAAGTTCATAGGTAGAGGAAATCTTGGTAAAAGACCTTTGAATATTTTTTATGATATTTTTGATAGACAAGAAATTAAATATTCATATAAAGAGGGTGTTTTAAATTTTGATATAGAGGGAGTGTTGAAAGGTGAAATTTTTAATGTTGCTGGAAATATAAGTTCTCAATTTATAAGCGGACTTATGTTTACACTTCCATTACTTAAAGAAGATTCAAAAATTGTTATAACAACAGAACTTGAATCAAAAGGATATTTAGATTTAACGCTATCAATGCTAAAAAGTTTTGGGATAGAAGTCATAAATAATGATTATAAGGAATTTATTATAAGAGGTAATCAAAATTATAAGGCTTTTGATTATGAAGTTGAAGGTGATTATTCACAGGCTGCTTTTTATTTATCAGCAGGAGCGATAGGAAATAATGTTGATATAAAAAATTTAGATTTATACTCACTTCAAGGTGATAAAGAAGTTATAGAAATATTAGAAAATCTAGGTAATAGACTTGTAATAGAAAACAAAAGAATTTCTATAAAGTCTTGCAAAGGTGAAGAATCAGTTATAGATGCTAAGGGATGTCCAGATGTAATCCCAGTTGTGGCAGTTG
>JBOGAY010000145.1:0-6305 GCA_051655925.1 Sarcina sp.
GGAGTAACTCAAAGAAGATGGCTTGCAGTTTGTAACCCAGAGCTTACAGACTTTTTAACAGAACTTATTGGTGATAGAGGATTTATAAAAGATCTTGCAAAGCTTAAAGAATTAGAAAACTTTAAGGATAATGAAGAGGTTATAAACAAGTTTATAGATATTAAAAAAGACAAGAAAAGAGAACTTATAGACTATATAGAAAAACATGAGGGAGTTAGGCTTTCAGAAGATTTTATATTTGATATTCAGATAAAAAGACTACATGAGTACAAGAGACAATTTATGAATATTTTATCTATTCTTGATATCTACTTTAGAATAAAAGATGGAGAAATACAAGATTTTACACCAACAGCATATATTTTTGGAGCTAAGTCAGCACCAGGATATGCAAGGGCTAAGGCTATTATCAAATTTATTAATGAAGTTGGAAATCTTATTAATAATGATGAGGATGTAGCAGATAAAATGAAGGTTGTATTTGTTCAAAATTATAATGTGTCATATGCAGAGAAGTTGATTCCGGCAGCTGATGTTTCAGAGCAAATTTCAACAGCAGGCACAGAGGCATCAGGTACAGGAAATATGAAGTTTATGATAAATGGTGCAGTTACTCTTGGGACTTATGACGGTGCTAATATAGAAATTTGCAATGAAGCTGGTATAGAGAATAATTATATTTTTGGGGCAAGAGAAGATGAAATTTTAAGGTTAAAAGATGGTTATAACCCTAGAGGGATTTATGATAATAATAGATATTTAAGAAGAGTTTTAGATTGTCTTGTAAATGGTACTTTTAATGATGGGATGTATGATGAACATGGAAATATAGAAGGTAGTTTTAAAGAACTTTATAATTCACTTTTAAATGGTACATCTTGGCATAGAACTGATCATTACTTTATTTTAAATGATTTTGATAGATATTTTGAGGCTAGAATGAAGGTTAATAAAGATTATAAGAATAAAGAAAAGTTTGCAAAAAAATGTTTAATTAATATAGCCAATTCAGGTTTCTTTAGTTCAGATAGAACTATAAAGGAATATGCAAAAGATATTTGGAATTTAGATTTTTAAATTAGTAAGTTATTAAATTTATATATAACTTAATCAAGAATTTGGAGGGATTAAATTGAAAAGATTTTTAGCTACATTATTAATTGCAATGACTACAGTAGGGTTTATGGCATGTGGAGGAAGTAATGAGGGAGCTGATACAGATTCAGGAGCAGATGGGAAAAATACTGTGAGTATAAAAGTTCAAGTTGAAGAGAGTTGGGTTCCTTATTATGAAGCAGCTAAAGAAAGAGTTTTAGCTAAGTATCCTGACGCAACAATAGATTTTATTCAGGTAGGTTCTTTTGATCATCTTGACACAATTGATAATACTGATTCTACAAATAAAGATGTAGCAGATGTTTTTGCATTGCCTTTAGATAGATTATATGGTTTGTCAAATAATAATGTACTTGCAAGTCTTAATGCTAAGGAAATGGCTAAAAATGTAGGGGGATTTAAAGATTTTGATAATGGTATAGGTGGAAACTTAAAAGTTGATGGTGAATATTTAGCATTCCCTTATAATATAGAAACTTTAATAGGTTATGTAAATAAAGAGAATGCAGAGAAAGCAGGAATAGATATAACTAAAAATATAGAATTTACAGAGCTTGAATTTGAAGAAATGCTTACACTTGTTCATGATTGTTGGTTTGGTGTTGCCTTTGCTAATAGTGCAGAATTTGAGCTTCTTGCTAAAACAGATAAAGGGTTGGAAAGTGATGGAGTTAAAGATTGGGCAGAGCTTTCAAAAGAAGAAAAAGGATTATTTGAAGGGTTGTACAATTATTGGAAAGAACATGATACAAATAAAACAGACCTTTGGGATAAGGATGCAGCAGGTGGATATTTAGATTCTAAATTTAAAACAGGTGAAGGAAATGCTATAAGAATAGATGGACCATGGGCAACTCCAACATTAAAAGAAGCAGTTGGTAGTGCTGAAAATCTTGAAGTAATTCCACTTAATCAAATTACGGTAAATGGTAAAGCGTTAAGTCACTGGAAAGGTGGTTGGGGTCTTGGTGTTAATTCTAGAGTAGAAGAAGATGAAGCTAAGATGGAACTTTCAACAGCTATGATAGAAGAAATAGTTAATCCTAAGTTTGCGCAAGATTTATTTAAAATCACAGGAAAAATTCTTGAGAATGTAGAACCTTCAGCCTATGAAGGAATAGATGAACTTAATAAAAAAGTTATAGATGCAACTTATGCTTCATATGAAAAAGCTGTAGCAAGACCATTATTCACAGAATGGGGCGGAGTATGGGATAGTTGGCAAAATGCTTTATTATCATGGTCAGCAAGTAAACCTGCAAATGCACAGGAAGCTTATACACAAGTTAAGGCGTCATTTGAAGCTTTAATGAAAACAATAGAGCAATAAAATTTAATATTAAAGGAGGGGGATTATCCCTCTCCTTTTCAAAAATAAGGAGAATAAAATGCAAGAAAGTATGCAAATGAGTAAAAAGATTTTTTATTTAATAGTAGGGCTTTGTGCAACTATTATTTTTATGAATTCTTTAGAGACTTTCTTAAAGGTAAAAGATATAAGTTTATTTAATAGGTGGATTGAAACATTTAATGATAAAGCTTTTTTAGCCACACTTACAGAGGATTTAGCATATATGATGTATTTTAATTTTGCACTTAGCTCTTATTTAATTAAGATAGTAATAGCAATAGGGATAAGTATTAATACTTATTTAGTTTTTACTAAAATGAGAGTAACAAAGCTGTATGTATGGGTTTGGAGTGTACTTTTAATTGGTTCAATGGGGATTATCATCATAAGTGAAACGTTTTTTTCAATCTTTTTTATTATAACTATGGCTTGTTATATTGGACTTATAGGAAATATTTTTTATCTTTGGAGAAAGCTTAGTAAAAAAAAATAATGTTAGAACTATGCAAAATCTTTAATAAGGGGTGAGCATTTTGACGGGACTTAATAAATATTTATATGATAATCTTGATAGAGAATATGAGAGAAAGAATTTATACTTAAGTGATATGGCTATTTTACAAGAAAAGATAAAAGAAAGTAGTAAAGAAGATAAAGAAAAATATAAGAAAGAATTATCAAAACTTATTAAAAATAAAAAAGAACATAAATATAATTTAAAATATTCGGAGTTTAAAAATAAAGAAAAAATTTTTTTGAAAAATTTAAAAGTTAAAATAGAAAGTTTTAAAAAAGATAAAGAGTTTATAAATAATAAAACTAAAAATTTAGAAATAAGACTTGAGAAAGCAAAAGAAAAGGTGCTATTTTACAAAACATATATAGATTTAACCTATGATGCAGAGTTAATATATAAGCAAAGTGAAATAGAACTTTCACAGATTCCACCAATATTGGAATTTGCTAGTATAGCTAAAAAAGAACTTGTTAGAGCGAGTAATCATAAATTTGGAGTATCTGATGAAAATGAAAAGAAATTTCTTGCAGAGTTTAATGAGTATAGGGAATTACAAAATAATTTAAGGGCTGAAGAGATACAAACAGTAAAATCTAAATATAAAGATGGGTTAATTTCTGAAAAAGCAAAAAATGAAGGAATTAAAAAGGCAAAACAACTTTGTAAAGATAAGATTCTAACAAAATCTTTTGAGTATAAAAGAAAATTTGACGATGAGATTATAAAAAGTAAAAAGCATGAACTGACAAAGGTTTTAAGACAAAAGATAAATACAGTTAATGTTAATATAGCAGATGTGAGAAGATATTGCCCAATTGAAATAGATAAAACACATCCATATGCATCATATCTAACAATCTTAATTCCAGGGCTAGGACAACTTATCAATGGTCAATATATTAAATCAGCTTTAATGTTTTTATGCACAATCTACATTTATCTAATAGCAATTCCATATTCACTTGGTTTTGGAAATTATAAAGGCGATGGAATTGCAGGACTTATAACTCTTGCACAGGGAGGTAAAAGACTTGATAGATCTATAATTTTCATGGTTGAAGGGGTAGTTGCTATCTTCTTACTTGTAGCGGCTTTTATAATTCTTTTATTATCCTTTAAAGATGCTAATAAGGTGGAAAAAGAAAGGATAAAGGGAAGTAGAGAGCGTTCTTGGATAGAAACTAGACAAGCTCTGTCAGAAGAGGGATTTCCATACCTTGTTTCACTTCCAGCTCTTGCAGTTATAGTATTTATAGTTTTCATACCTGTTTCAGTAGGTATTCTTTTATCATTCACAGGAATGGATCCTAATCATCAAGCAAAGTTTACTTGGGAAGGAATTTCAAACTATACAATGCTTTTAACAGGAGAAGGAATGGTTGGTTCAATTTTCTGGAAGATTCTTGGATGGACACTTATTTGGACCTTTGGAGCAACAACTCTTGGAATACTAATAGGATTTTTATTAGCACTTATTTTAAATAATGACAGAATTAAAGGCAAAACATTATTTAGATCAATATATCTTTTACCATGGGCAGTACCAGCTTTTATTACAATTTTATTTTTTAGTATACTAGCTTCACCTAATGGTGCTATAACACAGATGTTACAAGGTGTTTTTGGAGATAGTTTTTCCATCAAAAATGACCCGAATGTAGCAAAGGCATTTTTAATTTGTCTTCAAGCGTGGCTTGGAAGTTCATATGTATTTTTACTTTCGACAGGAGTGCTACAGTCTATAAATAATGATTTGTATGAAGCAGCAGATATAGATGGAGCATCAAGTTTTAGAAAACTTACTAAAATTACTATCCCACTTGTATTATTTCAAACAGCACCTCTTTTAGTTTCACAGTATACGTTTAACTTTAATAATTTTGCTAATATATATTTATTTAATAAAGGTGGCCCATTTAATCCTGTTGAATATGGAAACCTTGCGGGTGAAACTGATATCTTGATTTCTTATATATATAAACTTGTAATAGAAAATCAATACCAAGCAGTTGGAGCTGCAATTACTGTTTTAATTTCAGCTGCACTTATGTTTATTACATTTTTAAGCTTTAAACAGACTAGTGCATTTAGAAAGGATAGGTAGTGGTATGAGTGTATTTAAGAAAAAAAATAATTTATACTTATCAGATAAACCACCATTAACGACTATAGGGAAAGTAGGACTTGGATTATCTTACGGAGTTTTGATACTTTGGGCTGTTATGGTTTTATGGCCAATACTTCAAATTGTTATTTCATCATTTAATGGAGAACAAGGGAAAAATTTAATTTTAAATGGTGATTTTACTTTTAGTTTGGAGCATTTTAAATATCTTTTAGCTGAAACTAAATATTTAAAGTGGATGGGAAATACTATTTTTATCAGTTCTATGACAGCTATAGTTACTGTATTTATAATTTCATTTACAGGCTATGCTTATTCAAGGTTTAGATTTAAAGGAAGAAAGCCATCACTTATGGCTATAATGTTAATACAAACTATACCTGTATTTGCAGGGATAACAGCATACTTTACAATGCATTCTATAATTTCTGGAGTTATTCCACAGTTTTCACGACAGATGATGCTTGTATTAATTTACTCAGGTGGTGGAATTGCAGCTAATACTTTTATTTTAAAAGGATACTTAGATTCAATTTCAACAGAGCTTGATGATGCAGCCAAAATAGATGGGTGTTCTAATATGCAAATATATAGACTTATAATTATGCCAATAGCAAGACCAATGCTAGCGATAACTGCTCTTTGGTCATTTATAGGCCCTTTCTCAGATTATCTTTTACCTAAAGTTTTACTTACAAGTCCAGATAGTTATACGCTTGCAGCAGGTTTATTTACTTTAGTTAATGATGAGAGAACACTTAATCAACCAGCATTTGCAGCAGGAGCATTGCTTACAGCTATTCCAATAGTAATAGTATTTTTAGTATTACAAAAACATTTAGTTGCAGGTCTTTCAAATGGTGCAACAAAAGGTTAGGGGTGAAATTTTATGAAAATAACTTTAAATAATATAGGTAAGAAATATGAAAATAGAGAAAACTTTACACTAAGAAATATTGACCTTGAAATAGAGGATAAGGATTTTTGTGTAATACTTGGACCTTCAGGCTGTGGAAAGACAACACTTTTAAGAATGATAGCAGGACTTAATTCTATAACAGAAGGAGATTTAATTTTTGATTAAAAGAGAGTAAATAAACTTGCTTCAAAAGACAGAGATATAGCAATGGTGTTCCAAAGTTATGCACTATATCCTCATATGAGTGTTTATGATAATATGGCGTTTTCTCTTGCTA
>JBOGAY010000146.1:0-8703 GCA_051655925.1 Sarcina sp.
TTTTTTCACTTTTTTACTCTCTTAAAAGAGATATTTTTATAAAAAAGCGTATGAAATTGAAAAATGAAATAAAAAAAATGTCTTTAGAAGAGATAGGATATCTTTCTGATACCTTGAAAGAGATAAATATGAGATAAAAGATTTAATTTAAAAGCTGTAGATCATTAGTTATCTACAGCTTCATTTTTTATTTTTTCAGAGCCTTTTAATTTTAAAATAGGATTTATAATAATTTTTTGAGTGTGCTCCGTATTGTTTTTTAATTTTTTAAATAACATTTTTGCTGAAATCAATCCTATTTCAGAAATAGATCTAGTAATAGAGCTTATATTTAAATTTAATATATCAAAATAATCTGGATTGTCAAACCCGATGATAGAAATTTTATTTTTTTTATTAATTTCATTTTGATATTTTATAAAACCAAGTGTAATAAGATTACTACAAGAAAAAATAGCTGATAGGTTAGAGTTTTTTGAACAAATACTTTTTGCAACATTGTAACCATCTTGAACTTCTAAGTCAATTTCATAAATAAAACTATTATTGAATTCAATATTATAAACTTTTAGAGCGTGACAATAACCAAGAAATCTATTATACATATTTTTATGCTTCAATTTTCCAACTAAAATTCCTATATTACTATGATTCTCTTTTATTAAAGCTTCTGTTGCGAGAAAACCTGCTTTAAAATCATCTAAAAAAACTCCATCATGATAAAAATCTAGCTCTCGATCAAATAAAACAAAGGGGATAGAATAGTCTTCTAGTTTTTTTAAATTTTTTTCAGAGTTACTACCACCAGAAGGACACATTATAACACCTAGAATATTTGATTTAATTATAGAATCAATTGATTCTATTTCATTTTGAAAGTTTTCATCTGTATCAAAAATTAGTACTTGATAGGACTCTTTTCTTGACTCTTCAGTTATCTTTTTTACAATTTCAGAAAAAAAAGGATTTTTCAAATCTGAGACAATGACAGCAATTCTTTTTATATCATTAGCTATTTTATAAGAGTTATTATAAAATCCAGATTCTATTAAAAGTTTTTCAATTAAATCTCGTTTTTCTTTTCCTACACCTGTTTTATTATTTAAAACTCTAGATACTGTTGAAACAGAGGTATTTGCACTTTTAGCAATTTCTTTTAATTTCATAAGGTTCCTCCCTAAAATTAAGCTGATATATTTTTAAGTATATAACAGAAATAGAAAAAAATGTATATATTTAATATAATTTTCTTATGAAATTTACGCAAATTTTTGCGTAAATAAATTATAAAATTCCTTGTTTTATTATTGATTTCAAGAAAAATATAAAGTATATATCTAATAGAATAAAAAATATAGACAGTATTTTACTGAAAATAGGGAGGTAATTTTAATTGAAAATTGAGCATATTAGAGAAAAAATTATTGCAACATCACTAAAAATGTTGAGTGATCAACTTACAAATGGAACAGCAGGAAATATTAGTATCTACGATAGAAATGAAAAATTAATCGCAATAACTCCTTCAGGAATTCCATATGTACTTTTAAAACCTGAAGATGTATCAGTTGTTGATTTAGATGGAAATTTAATAGAAGGAAAAACACCGAGTAGTGAGTTAGAGATGCATTTAATGCTTTATAGAAATCGAAATGATATAAATGCAGTGATACACGGTCACACTAAATATTCAACAGCCATAGCATGTTTAAGAAAAAAGTTACCTGCAATAGATTATATGATAGCAGTTACAGGTGACAAAGAAGTTAGATGCGCTGATTATGCAAGTTATGGAACAAAAGAACTAGCTGAAAATTGTTTTAATACTATGAGAAATTCAAGAGCGTGTCTATTAGCTAACCATGGAATAACAACAGTAGGAGAGGATATTGAAATAGCTTATAATGTTTTAATTCAAGTAGAATATATTTCAAGTTTGTATCTATTATCTTCAGCTGTTGGAGAGCCAGCAATTATAGAAGATGAAGAAATATATAATATGATAGAAAGATTCAAAGATTATGGTAAAAAAATAAAATAGGGAGGTTTTATGAAATCCGTTTTATGTTTAGATTTAGGTGCTTCTAGTGGAAGGGCAATCATTGTTACAAATAATAATTGCTTAGAATTAAATGAAGTTCATAGATTTCCAACCAAAACTTTAAATAAAAATGGAAAAATTTATTGGGATTTGCCCTATATTTTAAATGAAATTAAAATAGGAATAAAAAAAGCACTTAAAGAAAATTCAAATATTCAATCTTTAGGGATAGATACTTGGGGATGTGACTATGGATGGTTGGATGAAAATGGTCAACTTTTTAGAAATCCGAGATCATATAGAACTTGTATACCACAAAAAGTAATTGATGAGGTTCATAATAAAATATCATTGGAAGAACATTATAACATTTGTGGAAATGGTCATTTTGCATTTAATTCAATATATCAACTATATTATGATATAAAGTATGAAAATATATTAGAGAGTGGTGCTAAAGAATTTTTATTTATGCCAAACTTAATTTTATATTATTTAACAGGAGAAAAAGTATGGGAATATACTATAGCTTCTACCTCTGGATTATTAAATGCTGAAAATCGAGATTGGTCTAAAACTATTTTCCAAAAGTTAGAAATTCCTTCAACGATTAAAGGTGAGCTGACTCATCCAGGGACTACATCTTATTTTTTAAAAGATGAAATTTTAAAAGAGTTAGATATATCTCAAAATATACCAATAGTTTGTGTTCCAGGTCATGATTCAGCTTGTGCAGTTATTGGAGCTAATTTAGATAACAATAGTGCATATTTGATAAATGGAACTTGGTCTCTTTTAGGAGTTGAGCTTTCTAAAACTATAACTGATTTAGTAGGATTAAAAAAGGGGTTGGTAAATGAAGGATCTTTAGAAAAAAAAATAAGATTTATGTCTATGACAATAGGAACGTTACCATTACAATCTTTAAGAAATCAATGGAAAAAAGAAAATGAAAATATAGATTTTAAAGATTTTTCAAATCTAGCTAAAAATTCTATTTTGAATAATCATATTGAAATAACTGAAGAGTTTTTAATCACATCTGATATTGAAAATCTAATAAAAGATAAATATTTTAAAAAGTATCGTTGTGTAATAAATTCTAAAGAAGATATTTTAAGAATAATCTATAACAGTTTAGGAAATAACTATAGAGAATCTTTAGAATTAATAAAAAATTTATCTAATAAAGAGATTAATAATGTTGTACTTTTAGGAGGAGGTAATCAAGATAGTTTTTTAATAGAAATTATTAGAAAATCTTTTGATTGTTCCATTATAATAGGTCCAATTGAAGCTTCAGTTACAGGAAATGCTTTAATACAATTTAAAAGTTTATAATTAATAGGAGGAATTTATGATAAAAAAAATAATTAAATCACTTACTCTTTGTAGCATATGTTTAGCTTTTCTTGCTTGTGGAGATAAATCTAAAGATAATGATAGGGTTAAAATTAGATTATTAACTAGAATGGCTGGAACATCAAATTCAGTCAAAGTTTATAAAGATATTATTTATCAGTTTGAACAAAAATATCCAGATGTTATTGTTGTAGATGAATCTCAAGGAGATGAGTCTTCTTTTAATAATAAATTAAAAACAGATTTAGCCTCTGGAACTTTACCTAATATTTTTAGAATACAAGGAGTTGCTAATTTAGGGGAATATGTTGATACAAACTTATTAGCTGATATGAAACCAATTTTAGATGAAGATAAAGAGTGGGGTGAAGGATTTAATAAAGGAGCTTTAAATTATTACACAATTCCTGGGAAAGATGGAATATATGCGATTCCTATGGAACAAGGATTAATGGGATTCTATTATAACAAAGATTTATTTAATAAAGCAGGTGTTGAAAAGTTTCCTGAAACTTGGGATGAATTCTTAGTTGCTATTGATAAATTAAAAGGTATTAATGTTATCCCAATTGCTTTAGGTGCAAAATCTACTTACTCAGTAGGACATTTACATAATCAGATTTTTTATCGTTGGTTAGGTGTTGATGCAGCTAAAAAACTAGGTTCAAGAGAAATTAAGTGGACTGATCCGGAAGTTGTTCAAACTTTAGAGTTTATAAAAGTTTTAAATGATAAAGATGCTTTTTCTCCTTCTGCTCCTGGAATAAGCAATGATATTGCTACAACTCAGTTCAAAAATGGTGAAGCAGCTATGATATTTACTGGTCCATGGAATATATCTACATTTGTAGATTCTGAGAAAACACCAGTTTATGCAAATATAGATTTTGCTAAATTTCCTTATTTTAAAGAAAAAGCAGAGTTTAAAAATCAAGACATGCAAGTTATTAGTCCATATATGATTTCTGGAAATTTAAAAGGAAAAGAAAAGGATTATACAATTGAACTTTTAAAAATGTTAACTTCTAAAGATGCTGGAATTAGATATGTAAATGAAGCAGAATTTTTACTTCCTCGTATTGATTTTGAAGCGGATAAAAATAAAGTAGGAGAGCTATTCTTAGCTAATAATACATTAGCTCAAACTTCTGATGGAATAGGTGTTGATGTCTTTGATTTTGATAAAATACCATCTATGCAAGATAGAACTAGAAACTCTATTGTTAGTGTTTTGATGGGAGCTTCACCAATGGAAGCTGGAAAAGAAATTCAAGAAGAGATTTCAAGAAAGGAGTAGTTAATGATAAAAATTCATAAAAAATCAGATAAAATGTTAATCCTAGGATTTGTTTTACCAGCGTTACTTATATATGTTGCTTTTCAAATTATCCCACTAATTGGAGCATTAGTATTTTCTGTTTCTAAATGGAATGGATTAGCTGTCTCTCCTGTTAAATTCGTTGGATTAGATAATTTTAAAATTCTTCTAAATGATAAGAATTTCTTAATATCTTTAAAAAATATGATAAAAATGGTGGTATTTAGTGTTGGCTTTCATACTCCTATAGCTCTTTTGTTAGCTGTAGCTATAAACTCAAAGTGTAGAGGTCATAAACTTTTTAAAGCTATATTCTTTGTTCCTACTATATTCCCTTTAACTGCAGTAGGACTTATGTGGTATTTTATATTTATGCCCAATGGTGCTCTAAATTTATTTTTAAAATCTGTAAATTTACATCAGCATGTTGTACCTTGGCTAATAAATGAAAGTACTGCTATGAATGCTATAATATCAGTTAATATTTGGGTAGGTGTTGGATTTTATATGGTTATTTTATTGGCAGGATTAGCAACAATTCCAGATGAGCTTTACGAGGCTGCACAAATTGATGGAGCTAATTCAATTAAACAATTTTTTTTAATAACTATTCCAATGTTAAAGCCAATCATAGGAATATGTATTGTTATGGATATTATAGGGTCTATTAAAGTTTTTGATCTAATATTTGCCATGACTGAGGGTGGACCTAATGGTTTGACTAATTTACCAACCACTTTGCTTTATTACGAATCTTTTAGATATGATAATTTTGGAAAGGGAAGTGCAATTGGAGTTTTACTTTTGCTCTTAGCATTATCTTTAGTATTTTTAAGTAATTTTTTAACTGGAGAAAAAAGGAGGAGTAAATGAAACAAAAGCAAACTCATCACGTAGTTATAACTTATTCATTTTTAATTTTTGTAAGCTTATCTTTCATAGGTCCTATGATTTTTACAGTTTTTTCTTCTTTTAAAAATAATAATGAGATATTTTCTACTCCCTTTTCAATTCCTAAAATTTTTAGAGTGGAAAATTTCATTGAAGCTTGGAATGCTGCTAATATGGGAACTTATTTTTTCAATAGTATAGTGATTTCGGTATCAACTGTTATTATTTTAATTTTTACTGCATCAATGGTTTCGTTTGTTTTATCGAGATTTAACTTTAAATTTAATAAGTATCTGTCAGTATTCTTTCTTCTTGGGATGATGATACCTATGCAAAGTGTATTGGTTCCTATTTCATATTTTGTGGGAATTCTTAATCTAAAAAATAATTTAATAGCTTTAGTTTTAGTTTATGTTGCATTTTCTTTACCATTTAGTATTTTAGTTTTGACAGGATTTATGAAAGGGATAAATAACTCTTTAATAGAAGCTGCTATTATTGATGGTGCCAGTTTTTGGCAAGTTTACTTAAAATTAGTGCTTCCTTTAAGTATGCCAGCTATTGCTACTGTATCTATTTTTAATTTTTTAGGAGCATGGAATAATGTGGTTTTTCCTCTCCTTTTTATAAATGATAATAAATTAAAGCCTATAACTCTTGGGCTTCTTAACTTTAATGGTGAGCGTGGTTCAGAATATGGATTGTTAATGGCTGCTATCACAATTACAGTTTTGATACCTTTGATTATCTATATGTTATTTCAAGAAAAAATAGAAGGTGGGTTAACCGCTGGAGCCATAAAGGAGTAATTATGAAAAAAGAAATCCAAAGACAAATACATTTAGATTTCCATACTAGTGAATTTATAGAAGATATTGGAATAGATTTTGATCCAACAGAGTTTGGAGAAACTTTAAAAAATGCCCATGTCAATTCAGTGACGTTGTTTGCACGATGTCATCATGGATGGCTTTATTATCCATCTAAAAAATACCCACATTTAATTCATCCTAATTTAAAAAATAAAAATCTATTAATAGAGCAAATAGAGGTTTGTCATAAGCAAGGTATAAAAACGCCAATATATACAACAGTTCAATGGGATGGAAGAGTGATGAGAGAAAATCCAGAATGGTTATCTTTAGATGAAAATGGCGAGTTTATCGATACACAAAATATTCCAAAGCCTCATTTTTATAATACAATTTGCCTAAATACTGAGTATCGTCAATTTTTTAAAGAACATTTGGAAGATATTGTAAGTTCTGTTGGAAAAGATAGAATTGATGGTTTTTTTCTAGATATTTTATTTAAAGTCGATTGTAATTGTAAACAGTGTCAAGAAAAAATGAAGGCTCTAAATATGGATATATATGATAAAGAAGAAAGACTAATTTATTCCTCTATTATGCTAGATGAGTTTAGAAGAGAAATTGCAACTTATATTGAAAATCTTGTACCAGGAAAAAGTTTATTTTTTAATAGCTCTCATGTAGGACCAAATTTCAAAAAAGCTTTAGATGTATATTCTCATTTAGAACTAGAATCTTTACCGAGCGGTGGATGGGGATATGATCACTTTCCTGCTACGGTAAGGTATGCTAGAAATTTAGGAAAAGATATTTTTGGAATGACTGGTAAATTTCATACTTATTGGGGAGATTTTCATTCATATAAAAATTTAGAAGCTTTAGAATTTGAATGCTTTAATATGCTGACATTAGGGGCTGGATGTTCTATAGGAGATCAGCTTCATAATAAAGGGCAATTATCTTTAAGTTCTTATGATTTAATTGGAAAAGTTTATGAACAAATAGAAAGAAAAGAAGAGTTTTGTACAGAAATTACACCGATGTCAGAAATAGCGCTTTTAACACCAGAAGAATCTTATTCTTCTAATGAAAGTGGAATAGATCCTGGGCTCATAGGTGCTATGAGAATACTTCAAGAAATGTCTTATCAATTTGAAATTATAGATTCTTCTATGGATTTTTATAAATACAAAGTCCTTATTTTGCCAGATAAAATAGAATTTAATATAACATTAAAAAATAAATTAGAAAATTATATGAAAAATGGTGGAAAAATAATTAGTTCTTACATATCTTTAATAGATACTAGTAATGAAAATAATCTTTTTTCATTAAAGTATCTTGGAGAATCAGAGTTTGACAGAGATTTTATTCTTCCTAATGAAAAGATAGGGAGATCTCTTCCTAAAGAAGAGCATGTAATGTATTTAAAAGGAATCAAAGTAGAAGCAATAAATAGTGAAGTTGTTTTAGAAACAATAGAACCTTACTTTAATAGAGAGGGTATATTTTTCTGCTCACACCAACACGCTCCATCATCTGGAAAAAAGGGGTTTCCAGGAGCTTTAAAGGGCAATAATTACATTTATTTTTCACATCCAATTTTTAGAATATATAGAAAAAATGGTGCTAAATGGTGTAAGGAGATACTTAAAGATAGTTTGGAAATGCTATTAGATAAAAAATTAGTTGATCACAATGGTCCCACAACTCTAATAACTAGTTTAAATGAACAAAAAAATGAGAATCGAATTATTCTTCATCTTTTAAACTATCTTATAGAAAAACCTTCTCAAGATATTTATACAATCCAAAATAAATTAAAATTATATGAATTAGAAGTTAAAGTTAATATCCCTGATAAAAAGATTGTATCTATTTTTGAAGAGGAAACAAGAGAGGAGATTCCGTTTGAACAGAATGGACAAATAATAAAATTTAAAATTAACTTTGTGAATGGTCATCATATGACTATATTTAATTATGAAAATTAGCTTAAAATACCAAAGAAGGAGGATGTAGTGATAAATAGACTTATATTTATCATACAAAATGAAAATGAAAAGAGTTTTAGTAGGATCTATGCATCATGAATCAAATTCTTTTAATCCGATTATCACAGATGAAAAGGATTTCTCTATAAGATATGGAGAGGATTCATTAGTTTTTGAAACAAAAAATAATGCATTAAGAGGTATAGTTGATACTTTAAAAGAAAATGGATATGATGTTGTTCCAACGCTTAGTGCAAGAGCAGTTCCAAATGGGGAGGTAAGCTA
>JBOGAY010000147.1:0-2792 GCA_051655925.1 Sarcina sp.
TCACTAATATATTTAACCATAGATAAATCATGTGCTATAAAAATACATGCAAGATTATGATCAATAGTAAGATGTTTAAATAAATTTATAATTTGTGCTTGCATAGACACATCTAATGAAGCTATTGGTTCATCAGCTATTATAAGTTTTGGTTTGAGCATCAAAGCCCTTGCAATTGATACTCTTTGTCTTTGCCCGCCTGAAATATCTGATGGATATTTATAGATATCTTCTTTTGTTAAGCCAACACTTTTAACTGCTTTTAAAACCTCTTCTATAATTTTTTCTTTTTCCTTATATATTTTTTTTATTCTAACTGGTTCTGATATTATATCTAAAACAGTCTTTTTTTGATTTAAACAAGATGTTGAATCTTGAAATATAATTTGCATATCTGTTGTTATTTTATCTTTATACTTTCTATATTCTTTTTCATCATTTATTTCTATGTCTTGAAACTTTATCGAACCAGTTATAGAGTCATGAATTTTTATAATACTTCGTCCAAGTGTGGATTTACCAGACCCTGACTCTCCTACTATCCCTAAAACTTCTCCCTCATGCAAATCAAAGCTAATATCATCTAATGCCCTTATAACTTTCTTTCTATTTAATTGAAAGTATTTTTTTAAACCTTTTACCTCTAAAATTTTGTTTTTATCCATGATTTACCTCATTAATACTTATACTTATCTCTTCATTTAATTTACTATTGTAAATTTCCTCATATAAAGAATTTAATGTCCAAGTTGCAGCTTTATGTGTATCTGTTATCTTAAACATTGGAGGTTCCTCATAAAAGTCAATTTTTAAAGCATTCTTATTTCTTTTTGCAAATAAATCGCCTTTTGGAATATTAATTAAACTAGGTGGGCATCCAATTAAACTTTTTAATTCAATATTGCAATCATCTGTTGGAAGTGCATTTATTAATGCCTTCGTATATGGATGTCTAGCATCTTCAAATATCTCTTCAGTAGTACCAAATTCGATTATTTTTCCTGCATACATAACCGCAACCTTATCTGCTATATTAGCTACAATAGATAAATCATGAGTTATAAAAATAATAGATATTCCCATTTTATCTTTTAAATCTAATATTAAATTTAAAATTTGCTTTTGTATTGTAACATCTAACGCAGTAGTTGGCTCATCTGCTATAAGAATGTCTGGCTGTGTACAAAGTGCTATAGCAATAACTATTCTTTGTCTCATCCCACCTGAAAATTCATGTGGCATAGAACTGTATCTTTCTTTAGCACCTTCAATTCCTACAAGTTCCATAAATTTAATGGCTTCTTTTTTAGCTTCTCTTTTACTAATATGTTTTTTATTTATTATTCCTTCTCTTATTTGATCACCAATTTTCATAGTTGGATTGAGTGCTGACATTGGATTTTGGAATATCATTGAAATATAGTTTATTACTTTTTCATTATCCTTCTTTAATGGCAATGCTATTTCTCCATTAGTAACCCTAGCGTTTTTAGGAAGAATCCCTTGTATACTTCTGCAAAGCATAGTTTTTCCACATCCTGATTCTCCTACAATAGCAAGAACTTGACCTTTATCTAAACTTAAATCTACTCCTCTTACAGCTCTTACTATCCCTAACTCTGTAAAAATTTCTACGTTTAAATTTTTTATATCTAAAATACAACTCATAACTTCACCTCATCCTACTAACAATTTAATTTTAAATATTAGGTGAAAACTTCTTCTCACCTAATATTTTAAACTTATTCTGTAATTTTCCAATCATCTACATTAAAGAATATACCCACCCCATGATGTCCTAATACTGTATCTGTTGATAGCCCTTGCAAATTATCATTTGCAGCATATATAGAATCAATGTATGCTATATATGTGTATGGCATATCATTTGTCATTTCTTCTTGAAACTCTTTATAATATTTAAGTCTTTCACTTTCATCCTCTGTACTTCTTGCTTTCTCTAAAAGTTCATCAACTTTAATATTTGAATAAGAACTATAATTCGACCCCTTATCAGTTCCAAATACTTTATAAGTATGATCATCTGGATCAAATGGACTTCCCCATCCTATAAGATAAGTATCTTGCTTTGCCCAATCTATTTCTCCCTTAATAACTACCTTTGTTTCTACTCCAATAGCTTTAAATTGTTGTGAACAAATATTTGCCATATCAATTCTAACTTGATCACCTTCACCACAAACTATCTCAAAAGACAATTTTTCTCCACCTTTTTCATATATTCCATCAGAACCTAATTTCCACCCTAACTTTTCAATTTCTTTCTTAGCAGTTTCAGGACTATACTCAAACTTCTCTATATCTGGATTATTATATGGCCCTGCTTGTAAAGGAGAATATGCTTTATATCCTTTTCCTAATAAAACACTATCAATAATAGCTTGTCTATCTATTCCGTAACTTAATGCATCAGGTAACTCTTGATTTTTACTAAAGAAGTCAGAACCAAAATTATATAATATACCTCTATAATCAGCTGTCTTGAAATTATAAATTGCAAGTTTTTCATTTTTTTCAATTACAGTTGTATCTTTTGGTGTAATCTGAGCTAAATCTAACTCACCTGATTGTAGTTGCATTGCTTTTGCTTTATCATCTGTTACTATTTTAAATATCATATTATCAATTTCTGGTTCACCTTTATAATACTCTGTATTTTTAACAAGTGTTATACTTTGTCCTGTGTCCCACTTCTCCAATTTATATGGTCCTGTTCCTATAGGTTTTTTATTGAACTTAGCTGTAGTTATATCTTCATCCTTTAATATATG
>JBOGAY010000148.1:0-28655 GCA_051655925.1 Sarcina sp.
CTAACATTCTAATACTCTTATATAATTCTTCATCTAATGTTGTATTGATATTTTTTCTTGCCATTTTGATCACCTCACAATATTTTAATTATATTATAATACATAGTTGACTATATATCAATGTAGAGTTATAATGAATGCATAGATAACTACGTAAGGAGGTGAAACAAATGAAGCTAAGTTTTAAATTCAAACCTAATATTAATGAAAAACAATTAGAAATTATAGAAGAATTGTCTTATCATACGACTAAGTTGTATAACATCATTAACTATGATTTAAGAGAAAAAGGTGTTAAGAATTATTATGAAATTGAAAAAGAATACAAGTCTAACTGGCATTGTGATTTTTTGCATAGTCATACAAGACAGCAAATGTTTAAAGTATTAGAACAGAATTGGAAGTCTTATTTTGCAAGTATTAAAGACTTTGGAGAAAACCCAAGTAAATATAAAGCAATGCCAAGACCACCTAAATTTAAAAATATCGATAAGAATAAGAACGAAATTATATTTACTAATCTTGCTATAAGATATGATAATGGATTATTAAAATTATCATTATCAAAAGCTATAAGGTCGCTATTTGATGTGGAAAGTCTTAAATTTGAAGTTTCTAAAAAACTACAAAGCATTATAGACTGGAATAGCTTACAACAAGCAAGATTTAATTATGATAAAGCTCAAAAATGTTGGTGTCTAATTGTTATTTACAATAAGCAAGAGTTAGAAAACGATAAAACTAATGTATGTGCAATAGATTTAGGGCTTGATAACATTGCCACATTAACTTTCAAAGATGGTTTAAATCAATATATTTTTTGTGGTAAAAAGTTGAAATCAGTTAATTCTTATACTAATAAGCAAATAGCACATTTACAATCAATAGAAATGTCTAAATGTGGTTCTGACAAGTTTAAAAATACTAAAAGAATTAATAAAGTTAGAAGATATAGAAATAATTATATTAATGATTATATGCACAAAGTTTCTAAATCTATAATTGATAAAGCTATTGAAAATAATGTAGGTAAAATCGTAATAGGTAAACTAAAAGGAATTAAGCAAGATATGGATTTTAATAAAACTTTTGTTCAAATTCCGATACAACGTTTAGTCGAATTAATTAGCTATAAAGCTAGATTGCAAGGAATAGAAGTTAAATTCCAAGAAGAAAGCTATACAAGTGGATGTTCTGCGTTTGACTTAGAACCTATCACAAAGAAAAATTATGATAAATCAAGAAGAATAGTGAGAGGTCTTTTTGTAAGTAGTTTTGGACTTGTAAATTCAGACATAAACGGAAGCTTAAATATACTTAGAAAATCAGAGAAATGTATTCCCGAATTAGTGAAAACTATGAGGGATAATGGGAAATTGGACTCTCCCAAGCGTATAAGGGTTACCTGTTAAGGTAGAAATTTAAATACTAAACTACGCTAAAAGAATCCACTGGTCTTGTACCAGTGGTAGTTCAAGATTTGATTGAAATTATAGATAGATTAAGAGCTCCTAATGGATGCCCTTGGGATATGGTACAAACACACGATAGTATTAAAAGAGATTTGCTTGAAGAGTGTTATGAAGTTATTGATGCTATTGAAAATGAAGATATGATAGCACTTGAAGAAGAACTTGGAGATCTGATGTTACATGTTATATTTCATAGTTCACTTGGGAAAGAAGAGGGAGAATTTACTATAAATGATGTTATAGATGGTATTTGTAAAAAAATGATTTCTAGACATCCACATGTGTTCAATGATTTAAAGTTAGGAACTGCACAAGAAGTTATAGAAAGTTGGGATGATACTAAAAGAAAAGAAAAGGGGCTTGATAATATAACCGATGATATGAGAACAGTAGCTAAAGCATTGCCAGCACTTATTAGGGCATCTAAGATTCAAAAAAAAGCAGCAAAGGTTGGATTTGACTTTGAAGATGTAGAAATAGCTATGCAAAAAGTAGAAGAAGAATTAAATGAGATAAAAGATGTATATAAGTTAGAAAAAGTGTTAAGAATAGAAGAGGAAGTCGGTGATTTACTATTCTCAGCAGTGAATGTAGGTAGGATGTTATCAGTCGATTGTGAAGAAGCACTAGAAAAAACTGTATTTAAATTTATTGATAGATTTTCATTTATAGAACAAACTTCGATTTCTAAAGGAAAAAATTTGAAAGATATGACTTTAGAGGAAATGGATGAGTTATGGAATGAAATAAAAAAAGTCGAATCTAAAAATACTAGTATACATTAACTTTTCCATTTATTAGGTGAATAAAACGTTCATAATGATAAAAAAGTTAAGTAAATAGTGTAAAATAGCAGTTTAGGTACTATACAAATGGGTAAATATATAATATTATAATATATATTGCAGTATAAAATTGCAGTGAGATACTTTAAGAGTAAATTACTCAATTCAAGGAGGATGTAAAAGTGAATAAAGCAGAATTAATCACAAGCATGGCTGAATACAGCAAATTATCAAAAAAGGATGCTGAAGCAGCTTTAAAAGGTTTCATAGATAGCGTTCAAGTTGCTCTTGAGAATGGAGACAAAGTTCAATTAGTTGGATTTGGAACATTCGAAACAAGAGAAAGAGCAGCTAGAGAGGGTAGAAACCCAAGAACTAAGGAAGTTATCCAAATACCAGCTTCAAAAGCACCAGTTTTCAAAGCAGGTAAAGAGTTCAAAGAAAGAGTTAATAAATAATTTTATTACTTCACAGTAAAACCCGAGATTTCTCGGGTTTTTTATCTATAAAAATATAATATGTTATGTTTGAGAATTTTAAATTTAGGACAGAATATATTTTGATGAATTTAAGACACATCTAAAGAATTTCATAAATCTTAAGAAGAGCATCTCACAATATTTAGCTATATAAAGTTATTAAATTTAAAATTAATTAGTTTAAAACAATTTAGACAGTAATAGATTATACAAAAGAAGTAAAAAAGATAGGAGAAATATGTGATGAGATTAGATAAATATTTAAAAGTTTCAAGAATTATAAAAAGAAGAACTGTCGCTAAAGAAGCATGTGAGGGTGACAGAGTAAAAATTAATGATAAGATAGCAAAACCATCAACAAAAATAAAAGATGGAGATATTATAGAAATTTTATTTGGTAATAGAACATTAAAAGCTAAAATAGTAAATATAGCTGAACATGTTAGAAAAGAAGATGCTAAGAATATGTATGAAATTTTAGAGGGTGAAGAAGACAAAGAATAGAATCAATTATAAGATGAAATAGAACATAAACCCTATTTTTAGAACATATAGTTTTAGTAAGTATTAGGTCTTTTTGATTTAATAAGTTCTAAAATAGGGGGAACAGCTATGGATAACAAAAATAATCATAGCCTAGTAGAAAATAAAAAAAGCAATTTATCATTAGATGACAGAAAAAAATTGGAGATAACAGGGGTTATTGAAGTTATAAGCTTTGATGACAGACAGATTAATCTAAATACTAATCTTGGCGGACTAAATATTACTGGTGACAATCTTAAAGTAAATAAATTAGATGTACAAAATGGAGATGTTGTAATTACAGGTTGCATAATCACAATTGTATATTGCAAAAAAATGAAAAAGAAACGTAAATTATTTAGGCGAAGAGAGGAATAAGTATGGTATTACCTTTAGAAACTCAGTTTAATATAGTTATATTTTCATTTTTAGCTGGTATTTTAATAGGTCTTCTTTTTGATGGATACAGACTTATTAGAGGATTTAATTCGTCAAAAGTAATTGTAATGATTCAAGATATTTTATTTTGGATATTAACTGCTATGATAGTATTTGTTTTTTTATTAATTTTCAATTATGGCTTTTTAAATGCTTATGTATATTTAATAATTACAGCTGGATTAGTATTTTATTTAGCTTTATTTTCTAAAAAGATTTTTAGGTTAGAAAATATTATTGCTAAAAGTACTTATAGAGGATTTAGAATTCTTGGAAAAAATATAAGGTATGTTTTTAAAAATATATTTGCGAAATAATCATAAATTCCTTGAATATGTGGCTTATAGTGTTTAAAATAGACATATAGTCATATGACTAAGGGGTGAATTTATGAAGAGAAAAATTAATGCAAAAGTTTTAGCATTAACGGGGGTAGGGCTTCTATTTGCTACTACGTTTATTAATCAGGAGATGACTAAAAAGCAATTGAATGATAATAAAGTGAGAGCAGAGCAAGAACTAAAAAATTTAAAACAAAAGAATAGTGAATTAACAGAAGAATTTAATGCATCTAAAACAGACTCTTACATAGAAAGAATGGCAAGGGAAAGATTAGGGATGATTAAAGAGGGAGAGAAAGTAGTTGTTGATTAAGAATCTCTTGATTATAAATTGACAGTTATTATATAGGGTTATTAGTTGATAATAACACACACTTATTTTAAAAATTTAAGGAGGAGTCTTTTAACATGGCCTTAGAAACAGGAAACATTTTAGAAGGTAAAATAGTAAACATAACAAACTTTGGAGCATTCGTAGAAGTTGGCGGAGAAACAGGATTAGTACACATTTCAGAGGTTGCTGAATCTTTCGTTAAGGATATAAGAGAGCATTTAAAGGAAAATGACGTTGTTAAGGTTAAAGTCTTAGGAACTGATGAAAAAGGAAAAATTAGCTTATCAATAAAGCAAGCTATGCCACCAAAACCAAAAACAGCTAGACCAGCTGAGGTTGATTGGAGTAAGAAAGATAATAATAATGGTTATCAAAGAAATAATTACAACAATGGTGGAAATTATAACAGAAATAGAAACAATAATGGAAGAAACAACCCTAAGCCAAAGGCTGATTTTGAAGATATAATGGCAAAGTTTATGAAAGATAGTGAAGAAAGACTTCAAGATATGAAAAAAAATCAAGAGCCTAGATCAAGAAAAAGAGGTATGTAATTTAACATATAAGTTTCAAGCAATCTGAAATTAAGATGAATTTCAGATTGCTTTTTTTGAAAAAACAATGATATTTAAAGGGTTTGTTAAGAAGTATTATAAATTTGTAAAAAAAAGTTGAGAAAAAGTGTTGACACTAGTAGATATATTATATATAATAAATCTTGTCGTTAAGAGAACGTGAGTTCTTAAAGGGCATGCCGAAGTGGCGGAACTGGCAGACGCACAGGACTTAAAATCCTGCGGTGGTTAACACCGTACCGGTTCGATTCCGGTCTTCGGCACCATTTAAATATTATAATTATTTATAAGGTTCACATATGGCGGGATAGCTCAGTTGGCTAGAGCATTCGGTTCATACCCGAAGGGTCGCAGGTTCAAATCCTGTTCCCGCTACCATTTTTCAAAATAGTGTCCTGCCGAAGTGGCGGAACTGGCAGACGCACAGGACTTAAAATCCTGCGGTGGTTAACACCGTACCGGTTCGATTCCGGTCTTCGGCACCAATTTTGAAAAGCACATAAATAATTATAATTTTATATTGACGCGGGGTGGAGCAGTTGGCAGCTCGTTGGGCTCATAACCCAAAGGTCGTAGGTTCGAGTCCTGCCCCCGCTACCATAAGTCCTGCCGAAGTGGCGGAACTGGCAGACGCACAGGACTTAAAATCCTGCGGTGGTTAACACCGTACCGGTTCGATTCCGGTCTTCGGCACCAAAAAAGCAATCATTTAGATTGCTTTTTTTTTATACAAATTTTCGATTACATTTTTTTATTTTATTACATAAAGGACAAAGTTCATCTTCTCGCCTTAAATGATTTTCCTTTTTTAGTTTATTGCAAATTTGATTTACTTGATTAACAGATTCAATATCTAAAGCATCACTAAGACAAGAATCGCATATTGCTACACAACTTGAGTTTATTAAATATTTTATCTTTTCTTTATTTGATAATCCATCCAATTCTTCATCATGTATTAAAATTGTTGTTTCAAAATTTTCTGCTAATGGTAAGTAGGGATCTTCAACTTTTAAATTTAACTCTAAAGTTTTTTCATATATAAATAATTTAGTATCATACCTAATAGGAGTCAGTTTTAATTTATCCTCAACTAAGGTGCCAGTCGTAATAACTTCATTATCATCATTGATTATTATAAATTCATCTGAATTAGCAAAATGTCTAAAACTAGAATGTAATATTATTTTCCAATCAAAAAAATAAAAATCTTTCATAAAAAAATACCTCCTGAAAATAATCCTATATATAATTATATATTAACAAAATACTATTAATCCATATATTTACAAAAGGTATTTTTAGATATGAAAAATATGATAAATATAAACAAATATCGCTTCGTTCTACAAAGGTTTTCAGTAAGTATTTGTTAAAAAAAGTAAATAGTTGTAGAAACATATTTTAAGAATGGAAAATTTGTCTAACGATTGTCTGAATAAGGTGCAATAAAATGACATATATATTAAGTTTATGTTGTTATAATTTTTTTATAGTAAGTAATAATGGAGGTTGTATTATGCAGTATGGTGCAGAAGTTAAAAATTTTATTAGAAATAATCAAGTGAAGAATGCAAAAGTTGTAGAACAAGTTCAAAGTGAGAATTATATAAGGTTAATAATGATAGCTTTTGTAGGTGTATTCATTAGTAGAGTTTATTTTAATATAGAATTTAGCTTTATAGAAAGTTTAGCACCGTTTGGGTTATTGTATATTATGGCTATTTCATCAAATGATATAAAAGAAGGAATGATAGCACTTTTAAGCATTATGGCAGGGTATGTAAGTCTTTCAAGTAAAATTGGTGAAACACCAATTTTTGTTATAGCATCAATACTTGTTTTTGCAATTAATACAATTATTAAAAGAAAAAATAATGGAATAAAAACAATGACTGCTTTTAGTATAACTTTAATGGTTATTGCCGCTAATGGTATTTTTGTTTTAAAAAAGGATGTTATTGGATCAGTCATAGTAGCTATTGGAGTAGTAACTATATTATTTCCACTTTATTTTATTATTGCTTATGGAATTAAGTGTATTGGTGATTTTAAGTTAGAGAATTATATAAATATGGATGAAATTATAAGTATGCAAGTTTTTGTATCTATAGTTATTGCAGGAATAGGAAGCATTGGACTTCTTGGAATTGAACTTAGGAATATTGTAGCAATTGCATTTGTGTTTTTTGTTAGTTATGTGTGTAGAGGAAACTTGGGTTCAACAGCAGGAATTATAACAGGTTTTATTTTGGGAATTATAACAGGGGAGTTATATTTTTATCTTGCGACATTTGTGATAAGTTCATTAATTGTATCTATGTTTAGGGATACAGGTAAGATTTCAAGTTTTTTAGCATTTAATGCTATCTTTGCATTTATGGCTTTTTATACTAATCAATTGGACAAGTTATTATTAGCTGAGCTTTTTATAGGTAGTGGAATAATTCTTTTGACACCTAAGATGTTTATAGAAAGAATAAGAGTTGAGCTTGATAATGAAGTTAAAAAAGAAGAGGATACAGAAAAACATTTCAATAAAATAAAGAATGAATTAACGATTAGACTTGATGATTTTACAGATGTTCTTATGACTATGGGAACTACTCTTGAAAATATGGTTGAAAATGAAAGACTTGTTAGCCAAAATAAAGGTGATGAGCTTGTTGATAATTTAGCAGAAAGAGTTTGTAAAAATTGTGATTATAGATATACTTGTTGGAAGCGTGAAATAAATGATACTTATATGTCGTTTAAGGAAATGATTCAAGGGATGGAAGAGGGGAATTATGTATTTCCAGATAATTTAAGAAAGAAGTGTTTAAAAGAAGCAAGACTTATAAAGGAAGCTGAAGATGTAGTTACTAAACATATAGCAGATGAAATGCTTAAGAAAAGACTTGGTGAGGGAAGAAGAATGATAGCAAGTCATGTTAAAAGCATGTCTGATACTATAAGTGAAATTGCAGATGGATTTGAGTCAGAAGTTGCATTAGATATTGAGATTGAAAGAGGAATAAAAAAAGCTTTAGTTAGAGAGAGAATAAAGTTTGATTATTTAATAGCCTATACAGATAAGGAAGGAAGATTAAATATAAAGGTTGAAATGATGAATTGCGGTGGGTGTGATTTTTGTTTTAAATCAATATTACCAATAATAAATAAGACTATTGGTAGAAAAATGAGCATTGCACAAGATTGTAGAATTAGTGCTATAACAGGAAAGTGTGAAATACACATTCAAGAAGCACCAAAGTATTATGTTGATTCGGCTATTGCATTGTCTGCAAAAACAGGAGAAAAGTATACAGGGGATTCATATAGCGTAGGTAAAACAAAAGATGGAAATCATATTACAATACTTTGTGATGGGATGGGAACTGGTGCTAGAGCAGGTGCAGAAAGTAAAATTGCTATTGAAATGGTAGAGAAATTTTCTGAGGTTGGTTTTAATGAAAAAACAGCTATTAATACAGTTAACACAATAATGAATATTAAATTTTCTGAGGAAGAGAAATTTTCTACATTGGATTTACAAAAAGTGAACTTATATGAAGGAACAATTAAATTTTTAAAAGTTGGAGCTATGGAAAGTTTTATTAAGAGAGGAAGCAAGGTTAAGGTTGTTGATTCTAAAACATTACCTTTTGGAGTTTTAGATACTCCGGATATTGATGAAAAAGATTATAAATTAAAAGCTGGTGATTTTATAATTACAATAAGTGATGGTATTTTAGATTTATCTAAAGATGGTGATTTAAATAATAGTTGGCTTATAGAGCTTATAGAAAAGAGTGTTGATAGAAATGCGAAAGATCTTGCTAATAGAATTTTAGATACTGCAAAAGCATTTAATAATGGAAAAGCTAGAGATGATATGACAGTTATAGTTTCTAGAGTTTATAATATGCAGTAGTGTTTACAAAATAAAATATTTGAATAAGAGTTTATATAGAGCCACTTAGAAGAGAATTAAATTTAATGCTCTTTTAAGTGGTTATTTTATTTTGGGTAATTACAAGAAACTGTTAAGTATGATATAATTATTACTATAAATTTTAAGAAATGGAGTGATAATGTTCGTGAAAAATAAGGTATTAAAATACATTAATGAGAACTCCATGATTGAAGAAGGAGATAAGGTTCTTGTGGCACTTTCAGGGGGACCAGACTCTGTATGTTTATTACATTTACTACATAGTCTTAAAGATGAACTTAAAATAGATTTGTATGCTGCACATGTTAATCATCTTATTAGGGGAGATGAAGCTTTTGCTGATGAAATTTATGCAAAGGAATTATGTGAAAGTTTAGATGTTAAGTTTTTTGTTAAAAGAGTTTGTGTAGAGAATATAGCTAAAGAAAAAGGAATTTCTACTGAGATGGCAGGTAGAGATGAGAGGTATGGTTTCTTTAATGAAATTAGAGATGAAGAAAATATTACTAAAATTGCTATAGCTCATAATGCTAATGATCAAGCAGAAACTCTTATTATGAGAATTATGCGTGGTACAGGGTTAGAAGGTTTAGTTGGTATTAGACCTATTAGAGATGGACTTTATATTAGACCTATACTTTCTTTAACAAGGGAAGAAATTGAAAATTATTGTGAAGTTAATTCACTTAATCCTAGGATAGATAAAACTAATTTAGAGGAAGTTTATTCTAGAAATAAAGTTAGATTAAAAGCGATTCCTTTTATTAAAGATAACTTTAATCCAGATATTATTAATACATTAAATAGATTATCTCAAAATGCTATGATTGATTCACAGTTTATAAATGAAGTAGTAGAGGAAAAGTATAAGAAGTTTTGTTTATTTAAAGATGGAAAGGCTATTTTAGATAAAAATAAATTTGATGAAAAGGAAGCTATCTTAACTAGAATGATAAAAAAAGCTCTTATGCAAGTTTCAGGTGCTTTTAACAATTTTGAGTTAAAACATATTTATGATGTTATTAATCTTCAAAAAGGTTCAACTGGAAAGCGAATAAATCTTACGAATAATGTTATTGCAATAAATGAGTATGGAAATGTTGTTCTTGTAAATGAAAAATTTACTGAGACTTTAGTTTCTGATGAATGTATTGAAATAGATATAGTAGATTTAATTAAGGAAAAAAGTAAGAAGATTTCTTTTAATTCTTATGAATTTAGCTTTGATATAATTGAAAATAATGGTAAAATTAACTTTAAAAATACTAATGAAAAATATTTTAGTTTTGATGAAGTTAAAACTATAAATTTACGAACACGAAAAAATGGAGACAAAATAGTACCATTTGGTTTTAGGGGAACTAAAAAGTTAAAAGAAATATTCATTAGTTCTAAGGTGCCTAAGGAAGAGCGGGATTTAATTCCTATTATTGACTTTGATGGTGAAATTGCTTGGATTGTAGGTCTTAGGAATAGTGAATTATTTAAAATAAATAAATACAATGAAATGCTTATAAAAATTAGTTTTTGTAGAAAGGAATAACGTTATGGGTGATATTAAAAATGACATTCAAGAAGTACTATATTCACAGGAGGATTTGAGTGTAAAAATTAAAGAAATTGGAGCTGAAATTAGCTCTGATTATGAGGGTAAAGAATTATTAGTAGTTGGAATTTTAAAGGGGTCTGTGGTTTTTGCTTCAGATTTAATTAGAGCCATTACTATATCTTGTTCATTAGATTTTATGTCTGTTTCAAGTTATGGAAATTCTTCAACAAGTTCAGGAATTGTTAGAATTTTAAAAGATTTAGATTCTAATATAGAAGGAAAGCACATACTTATCGTAGAAGATATAGTAGATACAGGAAATACTCTAAGTTATTTATTAGATTATTTAAAGGCTAGAAAGGCTGCTAGTATAGAAATAGTTGCACTTCTTAATAAAGAGGCAGGAAGAAAAGTTGATGTTAATGTAAAATATTACGGTTTTGATGTTCCGGATGAATTTATAGTTGGATATGGTATTGACTATGCGGAAAATTATAGAAATTTACCTTTCATAGGCGTTTTAAAAAGAGAGATATATGAAAAATAAAATATAAAAGAGAAATTTAGAGAGAGGGGGAGACTAGATGAAGAAAATGTCGAGTGGTCTAACTTGGCTACTTATAATTGCTGTTGTAATGTTAGGTTCGTATTTCTTATTAATGGGAAATAATAATAGTAATGCTATAAATTATACACAGTTTAAGGAATTATGGATAAATAATAAAGTACAAAGCATGATAGTTAGTGGAAATGATATTCATGGAAAAATAAAAGCGACTGACAAAAATACACCAGAAAAGAATTTTGAGGTTTATGTTCCTCAGGAACAATTAACACAACTTCAAACTGAATATAAAAATGAGGGTGTAGTAGTTAAATACATGCCAGCTAGCGATAATTCACAGTGGATACAGATAGGTCTTATGGTCATTGTTATGGTTGTTGGTGTATCTATATTCTTTATGATGACGCAACAGTCCCAGGGTGGAGGAAGTAAAGGCGCTATGAATTTTGGGCAAAGTAAGGCTAAAATGGCGACCCCGGATTCTCAAAAAGTAAACTTTAAAGATGTTGCAGGAGCAAAAGAAGAAAAAGAAGAACTTGAAGAAGTTGTAGATTTTCTTAAAGATCCTAAAAAATACACGGATATGGGAGCTAGAATCCCTAAGGGTGTACTTCTTGTAGGACCTCCGGGGACTGGAAAAACATTACTTGCAAAAGCTGTTGCAGGAGAAGCTGGAGTGCCATTCTTTAGTATTTCAGGTTCGGATTTTGTTGAGATGTTTGTTGGAGTTGGAGCTTCAAGGGTTAGGAGCTTATTTGAACAAGCTAAGAAAAATGCACCATGTATTATTTTTATAGATGAGATTGATGCAGTTGGTAGACAAAGAGGTGCTGGTTTTGGTGGTGGACATGATGAAAGAGAACAAACTCTAAATCAGCTTCTTGTTGAGATGGATGGTTTTGGAGCAAATGAAGGAATCATTATGGTTGCTGCAACTAATAGACCAGACATTTTAGATCCTGCACTTTTAAGACCGGGTAGATTTGATAGACAAATTGTTGTTGGAGCACCTGATGTTGAAGGTAGAAAAGAAATATTAAATGTTCATGTTAGAAATAAAGTTCTTGATGAGTCAGTTGATTTAAATGTTCTTGCTAAGAGAACACCAGGATTTACAGGGGCCGATATAGAAAATTTAACAAATGAAGCTGCGCTTTTAGCAGTTAGAAAATTTAAGAAAGCAATTGATATGGAAGATATGGAAGAAGCAATTACAAGAGTAATAGCTGGTCCTGAGAAGAAGAGTAAAGTTATTAGTGAGTATGATAAAAAGCTTACTGCTTACCATGAAGCAGGTCACGCTGTTGTTATGAGATCTCTTCCAAATCCAGATCCTGTACATGAAATTAGTATAATTCCTAGAGGTATGGCTGGTGGGTACACTATGAGTCTTCCTGAGGAAGATAGAAGTTATACTTCTAAGAAAAAGCTTAAGTCAGATATGGTTGGACTTTTAGGTGGAAGAATTGCCGAAAAGTTAATCCTTGATGATATAAGTACAGGTGCTAAAAATGATATTGATAGAGTAAGTAGCATAGCAAGAGCTATGGTTATGCAATATGGTATGAGTGATGTTGTTGGTACAATATCATTTGGTGATAATAATGGAGAAGTATTCCTTGGTAGAGATATTGGTAAATCAAGAAATATAAGTGAAGAAACAAGTGCTTTATTAGATAGAGAAGTTAAAATATTTGTTGATGAAGCTTATGAGTCTTGTGAAAAACTTTTAAGAGAGAATATGGATAAACTTCATGCTGTTGCGGAAGTGTTAATGGAAAAAGAAAAGATTGATGCTCAGGAATTTGAAAGAATTTATACATCAACAGGGTTTGAAGGATTAAATATCACAAAGGAAATTTAAAAATTTTAGACTACCTCTTCGGAGGTAGTTTTTTTGTGTAAGTATTTAAATAAAGAAAAATGGCGAAATATTTATTGTGAAAATAAAATAATATTCGTGGAAATACTCTTTGAAACTATGTATAATGTAAGATATAAATAATTTTCTCAAAAGGGGTGTTTATGAATGAAAACTGATATAGAAATAGCTCAAAGCGCAGTGATGGAACCTATTATTAAAATTGGGGAGAAGATAGGGCTTACAGAAGATGATATGGAGCTTTACGGTAAGTATAAGTGTAAAATAAATTTAGATGTTTTTGATAAATATAAAGATAAAGAAGATGGTAAGCTTGTTTTAGTAACAGCTATCAATCCAACTCCAGCAGGAGAGGGAAAATCAACTGTTACAGTTGGTCTTGGTCAAGCTTTAAATAAGATTGGTAAAAAATCTGTTATAGCTTTAAGAGAGCCTTCACTTGGACCAGTATTTGGAATTAAAGGTGGAGCAGCTGGAGGTGGATATGCACAGGTAGTTCCTATGGAGGATATCAATCTTCATTTTACAGGAGATATGCATGCTATAACTTCTGCTAATAATCTTTTATGTGCAGCTATAGATAATCATATACATCAAGGAAATGTTCTTGGTATAGATTCAAGAAGAATTGTATTTAAAAGAGTGTTAGATATGAATGATAGAGCATTAAGAAGTATTGTTGTTGGTATGGGTGGTAAGATTAATGGCTTTTTAAGAGAAGATGGCTTTATGATTACTGTTGCATCTGAAATAATGGCTATTCTTTGTATGGCAAATGGGATTACGGATTTAAAAGAAAGAATGGGTAAAATTTTAGTTGCTTATAATTTAAGTGGTGAGCCTGTTTTTGCTAAGGATTTAGAAATTGAGGGAGCTATGGCACTTCTTATGAAAGATGCTATAAAGCCAAATCTTGTTCAAACTTTAGAAAATACGCCAGCAATTATTCATGGTGGGCCATTTGCTAATATAGCTCATGGATGTAATTCAATAGTAGCTACAAAAATGGCTTTAAAGCTTTCAGATATTACTGTTACAGAGGCAGGTTTTGGAGCAGATCTTGGAGCAGAAAAGTTTATGGATATTAAATGTAGATATGGTGGACTTACACCTAATTGCGTAGTTTTAGTTGCGACTATAAGAGCATTAAAGCATCATGGTGGAGTTAAAAGAGATGAACTTTCAATTCCTAATGTTGAAGCAGTAGAAAAAGGAATTGAGAATCTTGCAAAGCAAATTGAAAACATAGAAGCTTTTGGAGTTCCTGTAGTTGTTGCAGTTAATAAGTTTATTACTGATTCTAAGGAAGAGGTTGAATTTGTTAAATCATTCTGTGAGGCTAAAGGTGTTATGGTTTCTGAGTCAGATGTATGGGAAAAAGGAGGAGATGGTGGAATAGATTTAGCTAATAAAGTTATTCAAACAATAGAAGAAAAACCATCAAATTTTGCACCGATATATGATAGTGAAGAGACAATTAAAGAAAAAGTTTTAAAAATTGCAAAAACAATATATGGAGCAGATGATGTAATTTATACAGGTGAAGCTTTAAAACAAATTGCAGATATAGAGAGATTTGGAATGGATAAATATCCTGTATGTATGGCTAAAACACAGTCATCATTATCAGATAATCCAACGCTTTTAGGAAGACCAACAAACTTTAATATTACAGTCAAAGAAGTAAGAGTATCTAATGGAGCAGGATTTATAGTTGTTCAAACAGGAAACATCATGACAATGCCAGGGCTTCCTAAAGTTCCAGCAGCTAATAGGATGGATATTAGTGAATCTGGGGAAATAGAAGGTCTATTTTAAAAATTATCGCTAGTAGTATTTTTTTGCTACTAGCATATTTTTTAAAAAAAACTCTTTTGAAAATATTTACTTTTTATTGTAATCCTTGTGATTGCTTGACAAATAGGCATTTGTTGATAAAATTATATTGTATATTTAAGAGTTTTAAATGTATTTTATAGCAGCTAATATAGCTGCTTTTAATTATATTAAGGTGGTGTACACATGATTCTGTTAGTCGATGCTGGGAATACAAATATTGTATTAGGTCTTAGCAAGAACGATGATTACGTAGCGAGTTGGAGGATTTCAACTGACGCTAAGAAAACTTCAGATGAATATGCTATTCAGGTTATGCAATTATTTAATCAAAGTGGTTTAAATCCAAGTGAGGTTGAGGGTATAATAATATCTTCAGTAGTTCCTAATATAATGCATTCTGTAGAGAATATGGTAAGAAAATGTTTTAAAAAAGATGCCTTAGTTATAGGACCAGGTGTTAAAACAGGAATTAATATAAAATATGATAATCCTAAGGCTGTAGGAGCAGATAGAATAGTTAATGCAGTTGCAGCTTATGAAGCTTATAAAAGATCGCTAATAGTTGTTGATTTTGGAACAGCAACAACTTATTGTGCAATAACAGCTAAAGGGGATTATCTTGGTGGTAGTATTTGTCCAGGGATAAAAATATCTTCAGAAGCTCTTTTTGAAAGAGCGGCAAAATTACCTAGAGTAGAGCTAGAGAAACCTAAAAGTTTAATTTGTAAAAATACTATTACAGGTATGCAAGCAGGTATAATTTATGGTTATATTGGTCAGGTTGAGTATATAGTAAAAAGAATGAAAGATGAAATGATGGCACTTGGAGAGAAGGAGCCATTAGTAATCGCAACAGGTGGACTTGCAAATTTAATATATAAAGAGACAAATGTTATTGATAAGGTTGAACCTAGATTAACATTAGATGGATTAAAGATTCTTTATGATAAGAACAAGGAGTAAATAGATGAAAATAGGAAACGTAGAGCCTAATGGACATGTATTCTTAGCTCCCATGGCTGGTGTAACAGATATAGTTTTCAGAGGTCTTTGTAAAGAGATGGGCTGTGCAATGGTTTATACAGAGATGGTTAGTTCAAGAGCATTGTACCATGGTAATGAAAAAACTGAGGAGCTTATGAAAGTCTCAGAAAGAGAACAACCAGTTGCGTGTCAAATGTTTGGAAGTGATCCAGAGATAATGGCTTATGCTGCTGAAAAGTATTTTAACCCAAGAGAAGATATTTGTTTAATTGATATCAATATGGGATGTCCTGCACCTAAGGTTGTTAAAAATGATGATGGATCATCACTTTTATTAAATCCAAAACTTGCACATGAGATAGTTTCAGCAGTTAAGAAGGTTGCAAATAAACCAGTAACTGTTAAGATAAGAACTGGTTATTATAATGATAAGATAGTAGCACCCGAATTTGCTAAGGTTCTTGAGGATGCAGGAGTTGATGCTATTGCAATTCATGGAAGAACTAGGGAGCAAATGTATACAGGTGAAGCTAATTGGGACATAATAAAACAAGTAAAGGAAGCAGTATCTGTTCCTGTTATAGGGAATGGTGATGTCTTTACGGCAGAAGATGCTTTAAGAGTTAAGGAAATTTCAGGTGTTGATGGTATTATGGTCGCTAGAGGTAGTATAGGAAATCCATGGCTATTTAAGCAAATTGAACAAAAACTTAAAGGTGAAAAAGTTCATATCCCAACAGCAGAAGAAAAAATTGCTATGTGTATAGAACACCACAAACGTGCTATAGAGTATAAAGGTGGACCTGTAGGTATTAGGGAGATGAGAAGACACACAACTGGATATTTAAAAGGTATTAAAAATTCTGCAGAAATGAGGAATAGACTTAATACTATTAATGACCCAGAAAAAGTTCTTGAAACTTTAAATGAGTATAAAGAATTTGTTATAAAAGAAGGTATTTCAGAATAATAATATTATTAACCTTAACAAGTAAAAAAATTTTTATTCATAAATATATTAGTTTAAAGTTAAAATTAATATTAAAAATATTTTCTTGTTAACATATTAGTGTAATTTAAATTGAAATTTTGGGCATTATACCAAAGAGATAAAATTGATAATTATGCTAAAAAATAGTATACAAATATGTATTAATAGTTTCAAATATGATATTATAAAATTATTATTTCAAAGGGGAGAACAGATATGAGCGAAAAAAAACATATAATGACTTATGAAGGAATTAAGAAATTAGAGGATGAGTTAGAGTTTCTTAAAACTGTAAGAAGAAAAGAAATTACAGAAAAAATTAAAGTTGCTTTAGGTTATGGTGATTTAAGTGAGAATTCAGAGTATGATGAAGCCAAGAATGACCAAGCTTTTAATGAAGGAAGAATCATTCAATTAGAAAATACATTAAAAAATGCTGAAGTTGTTGATGCTAGTGAAGTTCCAACAGATAAAGTTTCAGTAGGGTGTATTGTAAAGGTTAAAGACTTTGAGTTTGATGAAGAAATTGAATATACAATTGTTGGTTCAGCAGAAGCAGATCCAATGGAATTTAAAATTTCAAATGAATCACCAGTTGGAGAAGCTTTAATGGGGCACAAAATTGGAGATGTAGTAGAAGCTACTTTACCTAAAGGTGCTATGGCTAAATTTGAAGTTTTAGGAATTAGAAGATAATCCTACTTTTAAATTTAAAAATCTTATAAATATTTAAGATTAAATTTAAAAATTAAAATGTGAAAGAGAGGTGAATTCCATTATAGATTATAAATTTTATATTTATAGTCAATTATAATGGTATGCTAATGTCAGATGAAATGAATGTTAACCATGTAACTGAATTAAGTGAACAAGAACTTTTAAGAAGAGAAAAACTTTCAGGTTTACAAGCTGAGGGGAAAGATCCTTTTGATGTTTATAAAGTTGAAAGAACTCACACTTCAGGAGAGATTATAGAAAACTTTGAAGAGTTAGATGGTAAGGAAGTAAGTATTGCAGGAAGAATCATGTCAAAAAGAGGTCAAGGAAAAGTAATATTCTCAGATATACATGATAGAGATGGTAAAATGCAATTATTTATAAAACTTGATTTAGTTGGAGAAGAAACTCTTAATGCTTATAAAACTTATGATTTAGGAGATATTGTTGCTGTTAAAGGAATAGTAGCAAAAACACAAAAAGGTGAAATTTCAGTTAAACCAAGTGAAATAACATTAGTTTGTAAGGCTCTTAAACCACTTCCAGAAAAATGGAATGGATTAAAAGATCCTGATATAAGATATAGACAAAGAGAAGTTGATATAATTACAAACCCAGAAGTTAAAGAAACTTTCTTAAAGAGAGCACAAATTATAAGAGAAATCAGAAATTATTTAGATGAAAGAGGATTTATAGAGGTTGAAACACCAATTCTTTCACCAATAGCTGGTGGAGCTGCTGCTAGACCTTTCATAACTCACCACAATACTCTTGATATAGATATGTATCTTAGAATTGCTACAGAGTTATATCTTAAAAGATGTATAGTTGCTGGTTTTGAAAAAGTTTATGATATGGGTAAAAACTTCAGAAATGAAGGTATGTCAGTAAGACATAACCCTGAATTTACAATGATAGAATTATACGAAGCTTATGCTGATTATAACGATATGATGGAGATCATGGAAAACTTAATCGAATATGTTTGCTTAAAAGTTAATGGAACAACAAAAGTTAACTATCAAGGAACAGAAATCGACTTTAAAGCTCCTTGGAAGAGAGTTACAATGGTAGAAGCTGTTAGAGAGCATGCTGGTGTTGATTTTGATTCAATTAAATCAAATGAAGAAGCTCAAGCTATTGCTAAAGAAAAAGAGCTTGAATTCCCTAAAGATTTAAAACACGTAACAAAAGGTGAAGTATTAAATGCTTTATACGAAGAGTTTGCTGAAGAGCATATGATTCAACCTACTTTTGTTACAGATTACCCAGTAGAAATTTCACCTCTTACAAAGAAAAAGAGAGGAAACGAAATGTTTACTGAGAGATTTGAAGGATTCGTATTTGGTAGAGAAGTTTGTAATGCTTATTCAGAGCTTAACGATCCAATAGTTCAAAGAGAAAGATTTGAGCAACAAGCTAATGAAAGAGAGCTTGGAGATGATGAAGCTTATATGGTAGATGAAGAGTTTATGAGTGCTCTTGAAACAGGAATGCCACCTACAGGTGGACTTGGATTCGGAGTTGATAGAATGGCTATGTTCTTAACAGATTCAGCATCAATCAAAGACGTTATCTTATTCCCAACAATGAAACCAGTAAAATAGTTTTATCATAAAAAGAGAGAAGAGTTAGTTCTTCTCTCTTTTTTATTTATTGAACCTAGTTGCAATTTATGTATCAAAGATTAGGATAAAGACATATAGTGAAGTAGGAGAGTTCTTTTGAGGAGTGTAATTATGTCTTTAGTTGAAAAAGGTAAAAAGAAAAAAATAGCCAATATTATAATAATAATTTGTTTTCTTCTAACAGCAGGATGCTTTGTTGCTGATGGAAGTATAATTGGGGGACTAGTTACAGGTGTTGTTGGAATTGGATATTTAGGATTATATAAATTTTTTGAGAAATAAAAAATAAAAATAAAAAATAGATATAAAATTTTATAAAAAGGGGAGAATGTTAATCGAAAAGGTTTTTTTATCTTGATTTAGATTCTAAAAATTAATAGAAATAAAAAAATAAAAAAATAAAAAAATAAAAAAATAAAAAAATAAAAAAATAAAAAAATAAAAAAATAAAAAATTTTAAAAAAAGACTTGCATTTTTTTTATAATGATTATATAATAATAAATGTAATTAATGTTCCGGAATAGCTCAGCGGTGGAGCAGTCGACTGTTAATCGAAAGGTCGTGGGTTCAAATCCCACTTCTGGAGCCATTTTTTTTACATGGTAGCATCAACGAGGTTGTTGATGTTTTTTTGTTTTATAAAACAACTTTTAGAGCGTATCTATCTTAGTAACTCGAGACTATTGAGAGTAGATATATAAAACATCAATTATTTTATGGTTGACATACGAGTTAGTTTTGATAAAATTATAAATATAATTGAATAGGTACAGTGAAGAAGAAGAGTAATATTATTAAGCTTTTTAGAGAGAGAATGGTTGGTGTAAATTCTTAAGTAGATGATATGAAAGGAGCTTTGGAGTACGTCGTTTTAGAGTAGAGCTTTTGCTAAGAAGGGTGGAACCGCGGAAAAAATTTTCGTCCCTTTAACAGTAAGAGCTTTTTTTATACAAACTATTCAGTTAAAAAATTATTAAGCCTATATTTAGGAGCAAGTAGTTTAATATTTTTAATTTAGTTAGAAATATTAGAAATGCTAGCTATCAGATAAATTAAAAAATTGGAGGGTTAAATATGGCACAAGAATTAACAATGAAAACATTAGTTGCTTTATGTAAGAGCAGAGGGTTCATATACCCAGGTTCAGATATTTATGGAGGACTTGCAAACTCATGGGATTACGGCCCACTTGGAGTAGAGTTCAAAAATAATGTTAAAAAAGCATGGTGGAAAAAATTTGTTCAAGAGCAAAGAGAAATCGTAGGACTTGATGCAGCGCTTCTTATGAATACAAATGTTTGGAGAGCTTCAGGACACGTTGGAGGATTCTCAGATCCACTTATGGATTGTAAAGAATGTAAATCAAGATTTAGAGCAGATAAATTAGTAGAAGATAAAATGACAGAACTTGGAGTAGAAGTAGCTTGTGCAGATGGTTGGACAAACGAAGAGTTAATGAACTACATTAAGGATAATAATATTGTATGTCCTAACTGTGGAAAATTAAATTACACAGATATCAGACAATTCAATTTAATGTTTAAAACATTCCAAGGTATTACTGAAGAAAGTGCAAATGAAGTATACTTAAGACCAGAGACAGCTCAAGGTATATTTGTAAACTTTAAAAATGTTCAAACAACTTCAAGAAAGAAAGTACCATTTGGGATTGCTCAAATTGGTAAGTCATTCAGAAATGAAATTACACCAGGTAACTTCACATTCAGAACAAGAGAGTTCGAACAAATGGAACTTGAATTCTTCTGTAAACCAGGGACTGATATAGAGTGGTTCAATCATTGGAAAAACTACTGCTGGCAGTTCTTATTAAACTTAGGTATGAAAGAGGATTCAATCAGAATGAGAGATCATGGAGAAGAAGAATTAAGCTTCTACTCAAATGCAACATCAGATATCGAATTCTTATTCCCGTTTGGATGGGGAGAGCTTTGGGGAATAGCTGATAGAACAGATTATGACCTTGGAAAGCACCAAGAACATTCAGGTCAAGATTTAACATATTTAGATCCAACATCAAATGAAAGATATTTACCATATGTAATTGAACCATCACTTGGAGCTGATAGAGTTGCTCTTGCATTCTTAGCTAATGCTTATGAAGAAGAAGATTTAGGTGTGGATTCAAAAGGTAAACCAGATAGTAGAGTAGTAATGCACTTCCACCCAGCACTTGCTCCTTACAAAGTAGCAGTTCTTCCATTAATGAAAAAAATTAATGAAAAAGCTGAAGAAGTATTCGCTGATCTTTCTAAGAAATTTAGTGTAGATTATGATGAAGCGGGAAGTATTGGTAAGAGATATAGAAGACAAGATGAAATAGGAACTCCATTCTGTGTAACTATCGATCATCAAACATATGAAGATAACACTGTAACAATAAGACATAGAGATTCTATGGAACAAGAAAGATTAAAAATTGAAGAATTAGAAGCATTCATTGAGAAGAGTTTAGAATTCTAATATAAAAAGAAAAGTTATCCACAGATAAATTTTAAAATTTGTTCTGTGGATAACTTTTTTATTATAAAAAATAGTTAGTTTTTAATTTATGAGTAAGATATTTGAGTTTATAGTATGCTCTAGATTTAAATGAAAATTAGAGCTAAACACAACAGTTTATTATTATAAAGAGGATTTAGAAAAAAGTAAAATAATTTTTATTAGATAATAAATAAAAATTAAATAATGTTCTTGTTAAATGCAAAAAATATTACTAAAATCTGAAGAATGATAAACTTTATTGACCAAGAGTTCTATGAAACATATAATAATCATATAGATATTATCAAATAGATATTATCTATTTATTGATAAGTTGGAGGTGGGAATTTGAAAGTATCGGTAAAAAATAGAGATGGACTTACAGAAGAAGAATTTCTGAAAAAGTATGATGGAAATTCATATGAAAGACCATCTGTTACTGTGGATATGGTACTTTTCACATTAGGAGAAAAAGAAAGAGACACCTTAGGTAGAAAAAATAAAAAAAATGAATTGAAAATATTATTAATACAAAGAGATGAGCATCCGTTTATAAATAAGTGGGCAATTCCAGGTGGTTTTGTCAAAATAGATGAGAGTTTAGAAGAGGGTGTTCAAAGAAAGATAAAAGAAGAAATAGGAATTGATGATATTTATTTTGAGCAGTTGTACACTTGGGGAGATATTGACAGAGATCCAAGAATGAGAATAATATCAGCATCATATATGGCTCTTGTTAATAATAAGCAATTAAAAGAAAAAATAGAAACTGATAATATTGCATGGTTTTCAGTTAAAAAGGAAAGTATAGATAAGCAAAAAATTTCAAATGAAGAGATTCATTATACTTATAGAGTTTCGCTAATTAATGAAGAAAGAAATATTAATATAAAATATGATTTAATAGAGAAAATAAAAATGAGAGCTTTTGATAAAGAGGTCAATTATGAATATAAAGCTGTTGAAGGTGAGGATTTAGTGGCATTTGATCATTTGAAAATTATAGATTATGCACTTGAGAGAATGAAAAATAAAGCACAGTACACAGCAATAGCTTTTAGTTTACTTCCACAATTATTTACTTTAACAGAGCTTCAACAAGTTTATGAAATTTTACTTGGTAGAGAACTTATTAAGTCTAATTTTAGAAGATGGGTTTCTAAAATTGTTGAGGAGACTGATAAAACTAAAAAAGAAGGAGCGCATAGACCTTCAAGATTATTTAGATTAAAAAAAGAAGCTATTATAAATGGAGTAATAAATATATAAGATAAGGGGATAGTTTATTATGGAAAAATTTTTAGAGTTTATGAAAAATGATTTATCAAATATCAATGAAGTCTCACTTAGTGAACTTAATGCTAATAAGGATAATACAGCAATTATTATCGTTGATATGGTTAAGGGGTTTTATAATGAAGGACCTTTAGCTAATGAGAAGGTTGGAGAAATAATTGATGATATAGTAAGGCTTGATAAAATTACTAAAGATTATAAAAAGGTGTTTTTTATAGATAGTCATTGTGAGAATGCTAAGGAATTTGATTCTTATCCACCACATTGCATTGAAGGAACTATTGAGGCAGAGCTTATAGATGAATTGCAAAAACTTGATAGTCTTAAAAATAAAAATACAATTATAGTTAAAAAGAATAGTATTAATGGATTCCATTCTAAGGAGTTAAAAGAAATAGTTGATGATCAGACAGTTAAATTTATTATTGTAGTTGGTGTATGTACTGATATCTGTGTTAAAAATTTTGTTATGAGTGCAGTAACTTATGTGAATCAGTTTAATTTAGATAAAAAAATTATAGTACCAATTAATATGGTAGAAACATTTGATGCGGATTTTCATAATAGAGAATTTTGGAATTTAACATCATTGTTTGAGATGAAAACAAATGGAGTAAAAATAGTTAAGGATATAAATTAGTTGAGTAGAGCTTAGGAGGTTAGTTTTGTGAAAAAATTTGATATAAAAGAAAAAAGAAATTTAGCGATGTTAATGGATTTTTATGAATTGACAATGAGTAATGCATATTTTAATGAGGGAATAAAAGATAAAATAGTTTATTTTGATATGTTCTTTAGAAAAGTTCCAGAGGGTGGAGGTTTTGCTATAATGGCAGGGCTAGAACAAGTAATAGAATATATAAGTGGCTTAAGTTTTGATGAGGAAGATGTTGAGTATTTAAATAGTTTAAATGTATTTAGTAAGCAGTTTTTAAATTACTTATTAAACTTTAAATTTAGTGGTTCAATATATGCAGTCCCAGAGGGAACACCTATATTTCCTAATGAACCAATTTTAACAGTTAAAGCACCAATTATAGAAGCACAACTTATTGAAACTATGATTCTTTTGACGATTAATCATCAATCACTAATAGCAACAAAAGCAAATAGAATTGTTAGAGCGGCTGGAGGAAGAACTGTTTTAGAGTTTGGAGCAAGAAGAGCACAAGGTTATGATGGATCAATATATGGAGCAAGAGCAGCTTATATTGGTGGTGTGCATGGAACTGCTACAACACTTGCTGGTGAAATGTTTGATATACCGGTATCAGGAACAATGGCGCATAGTTGGGTTCAGTTATTTGATACAGAATATGATGCATTTAAAACTTATGCAAAAAATTATCCAGGGGATTGTACGCTTTTAGTTGATACTTATTCAGTTTTGAGTAGTGGAGTTCCTAATGCAATTAAAATAGCTAAAGAAGTTTTAGAGCCAATGGGGAAAAGACTTAAAGGAATAAGGCTTGATAGTGGAGATATAGCATATTTATCAAGAAAATCAAGAAAAATGCTTGATGAAGCAGGACTTACAGATTGTAAAATAGTTGCTTCTAATTCGCTTGATGAGTATACAATAACAAGTTTATTAAATCAAGGGGCTAAAATAGACGCTTTTGGAGTTGGAGAAAGACTTGTAACATCAAAATCAGAACCTGTATTTGGTGGAGTTTATAAACTTGTTGCTGTTGAAGAAAAAGAAGAGGTTATTCCAAGAATAAAATTATCAGAAAATGTAGAGAAAGTTTCAAATCCAGGATATAAAAAATTATATAGATTATTTGATAGAGATACACATAATGCAATTGCTGATGTGATTACTTTAGCAGATGAAGTTATAAATGATGAGGCACCATATAAAATATTCGATCCAGTTCATACATGGAAAAAGAAAACTCTTAAAAACTTTTATGCAAAGGAATTACAAGTACCTGTGTTTGAAGATGGAGAATTAGTTTATACTTCACCAAGTTTAAAAGAGATGAAAGAATATTCAGTGAAAGAAGTAGAGAAACTATGGGAAGAAGTATTAAGATTTGAAAATCCACATACTTATTATGTTGATTTATCTAAGAAATTATGGGTAATGAAAGATACTCTTATTGAAAGGTTAAAAGGTGATGAGTAAAAAACTTATAGCAATTTATGGTGGGAGCTTTAACCCACCTACTATTGCACATGAAAATATAGTTAGAGATATACTTAAACTTGATGAAATAAATAAATTAATTTATCTTCCGGTTGGAGATAGTTATAAGAAGAAATCATTAATATCAGCAGAATATAGGTATGATATGCTTAAAATCATCTTAAAGAAATTAAAAGGTGATGGATTAAATGTTGATATTAATAGACTAGAAATAGACGCAGATAAAAGACTTTATACATTACAAAGTCTTAGAAAATTAAAAGATGAATATAAAAATGATTTGGCTTTTGTTATGGGAACTGATAATGTAAAGGAGTTTAATTCTTGGTATAACCCAGAAGAGCTTCTAAAAGAATTTTATTTTGTGGTTATAGAAAGACAAGATGATAATGTTATTAATTTAATTAAACAAGATAAACTATTAAGTAAATATGAAAATAGGTTTATAATATTAAGAGAGACATCTTATAAAAGTGTAAGTTCAACTTATATTAGAGATAATTTATATGTAGATGCTAAGATTGATCAGCATATAGATATAAATGTTTTAGAATATATAAAAAAAAATAAGCTATACAAAGGAGGGGAGTTATCTAATTAATTTAGATAGCGATAAAGGTATGAAAAAGAAATTTTTAGTAACAGAACAAAATGTTGCACAATATGCAGAAAAAATATCAAATTTCATAAAAGAGACAGTAAAGAATACAAAATCTAATGGTGTTGTATTTGGAATGAGTGGTGGAATAGATTGTTCACTTGTAACAGCACTTTGTCATAAAGCTGGAGTAAAAATATTATTAGTTATGATGCCTTATGGGGATAGTATGAAAAGAACTAAAGATAAAGATGATGCTATGGAACTTATAGAAAAGTTTAATGTTGATTATACAACAGTTGATATCACAGCTACAGTTGATGCTTTAGAAAAAACTTTAAAAGAGGCGGTTCCAACAAATAAAGGTGAAAATATAGTATTTGAAGGATTAGCTTTAAGTAATATAAGACCAAGAGTTAGAATGACTACTGTTTATGCAATAGGTCAAAGTATGGGGTATTTAGTTGGTGGAACAGGTAACTTATCAGAAAGAACTGTTGGGTATTCAACAAAATGGGGAGATGGAGGACATGACTTCAATCCAATTGGGAACCTCACAAAAACAGAAGTTAGAATTATGGCAAGATATCTTGGAGTTCCAAGTTGTATAATAGATAAAGCTCCTTCAGCAGGACTTTGGGCTGGTCAAACAGATGAAGATGAAATGGGAGTAAAATATAGTGAAATAGATGATTATATCATTACAGGTGGAGAGAATATTTCAAAAGAAGCTTTTGAAATGATCAAAGGTAAAGAAATGAGAAATAGACATAAAGCACAGATGCCACCTATATGGGATGAAAAATAAAATGAATTTTAAAGATGCCTTTTCTATATGACAAGGTATCTTTTTTTTTGTGAAAAAGATAAGGTTTAAAGCACATTATTATAAAATAAGTACTTTTAATTTTATTATTTTAAATTTTTCGAATAACTTGGTAATGTATTAAGTATTAAAAAAATAATATACTATAAATGCACTTTATAGTATAGAAACATAGAGTAATGATATAATACGTAGAATAACTTTTTTTTGAGTGTTATAATTAAATATAAAAATGGATAGTATTATAAAATAATGAATAAGGCAGATTGTATATTTTGGAGGATATAATTATGAAAAAGGATTTTAACGAATTTAAAAGTTTTATAAAAGGCAAAAAAGTTGCAGTTGTAGGGATGGGTGTTAGTAATATTCCATTAATAAACTATCTTGTAGAACTTGGAGCAAATGTAACAGGATTTGATATGAGAGAGGAAGCGGATTTTGGTACAGTTGCAACAGACTTTAAAAAGAAAGGTGTAAACTTAGAGCTTGGTAAAGATTATTTAGATAAATTAACAGGATTTGAAGTTGTATTTAAAACTCCTTCAATGAGAATAGATTGTGACGCACTTGTAAAAGTAAAACAAGAAGGTGCATATATAACATCAGAGATAGAAGAATTCGTAAGATATACAAAAGGAAAAGTATTTGCCGTAACAGGTAGTGATGGTAAAACAACAACTACAACAATAATATCAGAGCTTTTAAAAGCAGAAGGATATAAAACATGGGTTGGTGGAAATATAGGAACACCATTATTTGCACAGATAGAAAAGGTAAATGATGAAGATAAAGTTGTACTTGAATTATCAAGTTTCCAACTTATGACTATGGATTGTCCAACAGATGTTGCAATAGTGACAAATATAACACCTAACCATCTTGATATGCATAAAGATATGCAAGAGTATATAGATGCAAAGAAAAATGTGTATAAATTCCAAGATGAAAATGGTGTACTTATATTAAATGATGAGAATTATATTACAAAAGAATTAGATAAAGAAGCTAAAGGTAAAGCATATAAATTTAGTTCACTTAAAACAGAAGGTGAAGATGCTTATTATAAAGATGGTGGACTATATCTTGAGGGAAAATTTGTGTGTGAAAAAGATAATATTATAATCAAAGGAATGCACAATGTAGAAAACTATCTTGCGGCATTTTTAGCAGTAAAAGATGATGTTAAAATTGAGACTATGAAAAAAGTAGCAGAAACATTTGGGGGAGTAGAGCATAGATGTGAGTTTGTTAGAGAACTTGATGGTGTTTCATATTATAATGATTCAATAGCTTCAAGTCCAACAAGAACAGTTGCAGGACTTAAAGCATTTGATAAGCCAGTTATACTTTTAGCTGGTGGATATGATAAAAATCTTCCATTTGAGCCATTAGCATATGAAGGGCATGAAAAAATAAAAGCACTTATATTATTTGGATTAACAAAAAATAAAATAGATGCTGCATTTACAAAACTTGAAGAAGAAAAGGGGATTAAAATAGAAAGATACATTGTTGATTCGTTAGAAGAGGCAGTGCTTAAGGCTAGAGAAATTTCAGTAAATGGAGATAAGATTACATTATCACCAGCATGTGCAAGCTTTGATATGTTTAAAAACTTTATGATCAGAGGACAAAAGTTCAAAGAGATAGTAAATGGATTAAATTAAATAACAAAAGTAAATTAAATGAATTTAAATATAAATAAACACAGTAGAATTATTTTTTCTACTGTGTTTATTTCTTTTATTGGACATGCTTACATGAAAACTATATCTAAGCAAACTTTAAATGTAATAATATTTAGTTGTAGTTTGAAGTAAAGTGAAATATATTTCAAGATATAATCAATAAAGTTTTTTGGAATAAGTTAAACATATCCTTGTGTATCAATCAATAAAAAATAAAGAAAATTAATGAAAAACAAAGAAAAAATAGTAAAATAAAAGTAAAATAAAAGTAAGAATATTATTGATGTTTTAAGCTAGATGATAAGATAGTTTAAGTCGAGAGGCGAACAAAACAAGTTGAAAAAAACTTGGAACAAAAGTGTTGACAGAACATTGAAGTGATGTTAATATATAGAAGTCGGTTAGCGACAAGGTCTTTGAAAATTAAACAGAAGAAATTAAGTAAACCAGCAATTCTTTTTATGTTTTAAGCTTAAGATTAAACTTTTTAAATTGAGAGTTTGATCCTGGCTCAGGATGAACGCTGGCGGCGTGCCTAACACATGCAA
>JBOGAY010000149.1:0-4057 GCA_051655925.1 Sarcina sp.
ACATAAGACTAAAGTAGTTCCACTTGATGAGGTAGAGTTAAGAGGAACAGATAATAATGAATCATAAAATTATTAGAGGAATTAATCAGTATAGATTTACCTTTATGTAAATGCTCTAATAGTAGGAGAGGTTTAACGACCTCTTTTTTTTATAAATATATTTAAATAAGAATATTAGAGAATTAATGTTTTTTGTTTTACAACCTAGATATACTTAAATATTTTATTAAGAAGTTTAATTGATTAAGTTTTTTAGCTCATAATCTAGATATGCTTAAATATTTAATTTTTTAAAATTTTTTGAATTTTGACTTAAAAATATTGATTTGAAAATTAATTAATTATTTTTTAGCTAATTTTTAGATTAAATTGAATTTAGTTGATAAATAAATTAATAAAACTAAAAAAAAGCTTTATTTAAAAACTTAAGAATTATATGTGTAGTGAATTTGTCATTATTGCAAATTGTTTTAGAGTTATAATTAATAGGTTCTAAAAAGGCATTATAACAGAGTTTAAGACCATTTTTAGATGAAATTTACATATGACAAAATGAAGGAGTTTTTTATGAAGTTTTTTAGTAAGTATTCTAAGTTTCATAAAGGGTATTTTATAATTTTTACTACGTTAAATTTAGCGATATTTGCATTGTCAATTTATAATAAGGCTATATTAGGTGAAGATCCAAGTATTTTTGATGCATTAGCATTTATTTCTACAATGACAGGAATGTTATCATCAATTTATACTGCAAGAGGAGAGCTTGGTGCTTTTACTTGGGGAGTTGTTAACACATTTACTTATATATTTGTTGCATGGCATAGTCAAATTTACGGACAAGCTATTTTATACATATTCTTTGAAACACCAATGCAGGTAGTTAGTTACTTTATATGGAGAAAAAGTATGAAGAATTCAACTACAGTTGAACCAAGAAAATTAAATGCAAAACAATGGGGGATGACAGCAATTTTATTTATAATTGTTTGGATTTTATATGGCATTTTTGTTAAAATGTTACCTGGAATATTTGAAAGTGCATTTGGTATACATATAGCAGCTGATCCATTATATATTGTGGACTCATTATCTACTACAGTTACAATAACAGCAGTTCTTTTAACATGTATGAGATTCTTAGAACAGTGGTATTTCTGGATTGCTTCATCAACAATTGGAATAATATTATTCATAGCATCACTATATGTGAGCAATTTCTCATTAAACTCATTATCAGCAATGGTAATGTGGGCTGAATTCTTATCTAACTCATTATATGGATTTATTGCATGGAGAAAGTTACATAAGAATAAAGTAGCACAGAATGCTACAATGGCTTAGAATGTAGTAAAAAGGGGCGATTCAATTTTGAATCGTCCTTTTTGTGTATGAAAATAATAGAATTTTAAAGTTTAAAAATTGCTTTAAACAATTTAATTGAATTATTTTTTAGAGTTTAGCTTGAATGAATTAAAAAAGTCTTTTAGGTTTACAAAATAAGTAGTGATAAATATTAGATTAAAACCTAAATATGGAATTAATAGTTTTAGTTGACAGATAAATTAAAGTAGAATAAAATATAAAAAAAGAATAAATTTTAGGTTAAGGTACACTTTAAATTGGTCCCGTGAGGCCAGAAAGGGAGTATGCACTATGTTAGTTACAACAATTAGGTAATGTCATAGATTTGCTTTGAAGGTTAATTTAAATTATGAAAGATAGCGGGATAATTAGAAGATCGATTTAAAGGAAAATGGTCTTTTTGTTATCCTTTTTTTTATTATTTAGATAACCTTTAAGTGTATTTTTAGCTTCAAACATATATTTTGAAGGAGGGCTTAGGCATGAAAGCGAAGCTTATATTAGAAAATGGTATGGTTTTTGAAGGTAAATCATTTGGATACCTTAAAGAGAGTGTTGGGGAAGTAGTTTTTACAACAGGAATGACAGGATATCAGGAGGTTTTAACAGACCCATCTTATTATGGACAAATAGTAACAATGACATATCCTTTAATAGGAAATTATGGAATAAACTTAGAGGATGTAGAGTCTAGCAAACCACAGGTTAAAGGGTTTATAGTTAGAGAAAAGTGCACAGTACCAAATAACTTTAGATGTGAATTAACTTTAGAGGATTATTTAAAACAAAATGAAATAGTTGGTTTAGAGGGAATTGATACAAGAGCATTAACAAAAGTTTTAAGAAATGCCGGAACTATGAGAGGAATTATAGTTTTAGATGATGCAAACTTAGAAGATGTAAAAAATAAAATAGAAGCTTTTTCAAATAGTGATGCAGTAGATATTGTATCAACAAAGGAAAGATATGAAATAGATGGAACAGGAAAGCATGTGGCTATAGTTGATTATGGTATAAAACAAAATATTATAAGAAACTTTAAGAAGAGAAACTGTAAAATTACAGTATTTAACTGTGATGCAACAGCAGAAGAGATATTAAGTGTGAATCCTGATTTAGTATTTTTATCAAATGGTCCAGGGGATCCAGAAGAGCTACATTTTACTATAGAGCAAATTAAAAAAATGATAGGCAAAAAGCCGATAGTAGGAATATGTTTAGGACACCAATTACTAGGTCTAAGTTTAGGAGGAAGTACTACTAAGCTTAAGTTTGGGCATAGAGGATGCAACCATCCTGTTAAAGATTTAGAAACTGGAAAGGTGCATATTACTTCACAAAATCATGGATATGTTGTAAATCAGTTATCAGACTGTCTTGAAGCAACACATATAAACATTAATGATGGAACAATTGAAGGTTTAAAACATAAAACATTACCTATCTGTTCAGTACAATTCCACCCAGAAGCTTCAGCAGGGCCAAAGGATTGCGAGTATATTTTTGACAGATTTTTAGAATATGCATTATAGGATGAAGTAGGAGGAATTTATTATGCCATTAAATAAAGATATTAAAAAAGTTTTAGTTATAGGTTCAGGCCCAATTATTATAGGACAAGCAGCGGAGTTTGATTACTCAGGAACACAAGCTTGTCAAGCTTTAAAAGAAGAAGGTTTAGAGGTTGTTTTAATTAACTCTAATCCAGCTACAATTATGACAGATAAAGAGATTGCGGATCAGGTTTATTTAGAACCATTAACTTTAGAGTTTGTGGAAAAAGTTATAGCTAAAGAAAAGCCAGATAGTTTACTTGCAGGAATGGGTGGACAAACAGGGCTAAATTTAGCAGTAGACCTTGCAGAAGCAGGGATTTTAGATAAATATAATGTTAAAGTAATAGGAACATCAATTGAATCAATCAAAGAAGGGGAAGATAGAGAGCTTTTCAGAGATATGATGAAGAGAATTAATGAGCCTGTTATACAAAGTGAAATTATAACTGATTTAGAAGCAGGAGTTGTCTATGCAACAAAAATTGGATACCCAGTTATAGTAAGACCAGCTTATACACTTGGTGGAAGTGGAGGCGGAATTGCTGATAATGAGGAAGAGTTAAAAGAAATTTTAGAATCAGGATTACAATTAAGCACAATAGGACAAGTTTTACTTGAAAAATCAGTTAAAGGTTGGAAAGAGATTGAGTATGAGGTAATGAGAGATTCTTACGGAAACTGCATTACAGTATGTAACATGGAGAATATAGATCCAGTAGGAATCCATACAGGGGATAGTATAGTAGTTGCACCATCACAAACACTTTCAGATAAAGAGTATCAAATGCTTAGAACAGCTTCAATCAATATAATAGATGCTGTAGGAATTGAGGGGGGATGTAATGTTCAACTTGCTTTAAATCCACACAGTTTTGAATATGCAGTAATTGAGATTAACCCAAGGGTTTCAAGATCTTCAGCACTTGCATCAAAAGCAACAGGATACCCAATAGCTAAACTTGCAGCAAAAATAGCTTTAGGATATGGACTTGATGAAATCAAAAATGCAGTAACAGGAAAAACTTATGCATGTTTCGAGCCAAGTCTTGATTATGTAGTATGTAAAATTCCAAAATGGCCTTTTGATAAATTCTTTAGTGCAGATAGAGCACTTGGAACTAAAATGATGGCTACAGGAG
>JBOGAY010000150.1:0-12213 GCA_051655925.1 Sarcina sp.
CATCAATATTCTCATCTAAAATATTATCTTCTAATACACCCCAAATTAAAGAATATTTATCATATTTTTTAAGTGCTCTGTGAAAATGAGTTGTATCAGAATTCAATTGACTGTAGTGCTTTTTTATTCTATTTTCTAATCCGCTAAATGTTTGCCCTATATAAATTTTATTATTCAAAATATTCTTGCACATATATATTAATCCAACTTTCAAATAATAACCTCCTAATTTTTAAAAATTCCAATTTATTATTTGCAAAAGTTCTTATATATATGCATAAAAAGTTTTAGCTATTATAGTCGTTGAACCTTTTCCTTATAAATAGGAACTTGGCTGCTGATTATCCATTTAAAAATCCTTAGCAATTAATTTATTCTTAAACTAATCTTTTTTTCAGCGTAGATCATACATACTATTTTTTCTGCTTTCGCCACATTCAAGCCTATCGTTTCCAATTACTTTGTAGTTAGTATGCCTTTAGGATTTCCCAGCAATTTAAGCTATGCTAAACACTATATTACTATAATGTAGGGCTATTCAATAACCATAACTTCCTTGTTTTAATATCGCTTCTATTGAGTCATCAGGAGTTAATCCTTCTGAACCCTTCATTAATTCTTGACCTGCAACAAATGGTAGGTCTTTAACTTTTAAATTCTTAAGGATTGAATATCTATGAAGAAGTGATTCTTTTGCTATCTCAAGTTTTGCATCAAGAAGCTCAAAGAATTTATTTATATCTTTCTTCGCAAATATTCCAAGTCTAGGTAAGTTAATAGTTGTAGGAGCTATGTTCCCCCTACCTTTACATCCTGGCTCACCATTTCTGTTACTCATAAGATAAGTTCTACATCCCATTGTTGCTGGCATGTATCCTTTATCATAGTACTCCTTATTAAAGTCAGCATCTATATTCATAAATGTTGGGTTCATTCTTTTTGCTGCAACCCTACAAGCTAACTTGAATAAATAGTGGTAAGGATCATTTTCTTCTCTATTGACTCCCTCTTTTACTCTAAAGATTATATTGGGAAATATTGGTTGTTCTCCTCTTCCTAGACCTTTTTCATATTCTTCTAAGAAGATTTCACATACTAACGCAGAGTCCTCATTATTAGGAATTCCTATGTTCAATGAACTGAAAGGAACTTGTGACATTTTGTTATCGTAGTGGCTTTTTATCCTCTACTTCTTTAGATTTCTCTAAAGTTCAGCATACATATTCACCTTTTAAAATCCGTAAGGTGACGGAGACTCTTGGGAAGATTTTTGCTAGCTATATTGCTCACTTCCTATGCGTTACAACCACTATTTGCTTATAGCAGTCTCGGTATTATCATATATTTTCATACTTAGACTTCACCGATTTTCCCCATTGATAATTTAGAAGTTCCAACGGTATCACTTCTAAACGGCCCACATTTGACCTGCTCTACTATGCATTGTATTTAAATTATATACGACACCTTGCATTGCTTGGTGTATTCTTTCTCTTAATTTTTTATCTACTAATGTATCTAATCTTTCACCTTCAATTCCAAGTTCTAAGTATTCATCTCTTATTTCTTGTCTTGTAGGCTCTATGAAAGCTGACATGTCATTATCAAAATCTGGATGAGATTGCTCTCTAGCTTTATATTTCTATAAAGAATGGACTATATCTTTATGCAAACTTTGCATACCTTGCATTTCGAAATAAAGAATTTCACTTTAAATCTACTCTACTCCCTTCCACTTTATAGTGTGGTTTCGATAGCCTCTGCACTTTTCTTTCCTAAATATGTTATTTTATTTTCCAATGAAAATTTTTGAGTTCTTGTTGGCTTCCTATTTATATAATATGATATTGTGTTCACTCTCACACCATATTCTTTCGCCGCCAACTGAGTTGTTTCAAATCTTTTAATCTCTTCACCATTATGATAAACACTTATACTCATATCATTATTCCTTATAAAAAATGAATGACATGATTTTATATTATTATCCTTTAGGCATCTTATAAATGTATGAGAGACAAATTTATTTAATTTAGCCCAACTATAAAAATTAATTTCTCCATTAATATAATTTTCTACTTGAAATAAATCTTCATCACTATGAACTATCTTATTAATTGTAAAACGATGAAAATTATTGTGTGATGCAGTGCACCATTCGAAGTTTTCAACTCTATTATCTGCCTTTCTGCCGTTTATATGATTTATATATGGCAAATTACAATTATTCTCCAAAAATGTCATAGCAACTAATCTATGAACCCTATACGTCTTTCTAATACCATTAAGTTTAAAAGTTACTTCCTTATATCCATCTCCATCTGTTTTCAAACGTAGAATTCTATTAGTATAATTACTATAAACATCACCTGTTTTATTTATATAATAGTGCTCATTTATATCTATTTTTATTAAAACAAACTCATTATTCAAAATTTCCACTGTCAACACACCTCTATAAAAGACTTAGCACAGGATTAGCATATTTACCCTTTACTAGATAAACTTAGCCTTCCCTGTTAGCACAATTATTAAACATCATTTCCTATGTTTCCTAAAATCGCTAATTGTACACCCTACTCTTATAGGTTAACAAGGTTCCTTCACTTACTCACATAAGTGTGTGGCCAATCAATAACCACCGAACATATCATTTTGTGTTGATTGTAATAATATACAGCTTAATTCTGCTGCTGTTTCAATTCTTCTTGGAGGATTTATTGTTCCATACCCTGTATTGAATCCTTTTTCTAAAATCTCTCCTGTTGGAATGTGTAAGCAGTTAACTGTCAGATTATACGAATCCAAATCATGAAGGTAAATATCTCCATTTTCGTGAGCTTTTGCCAAATTCTTTGGCATACTAGCAAGATTGTGCCATTTATTACTTTCACTTGCAATTCTTAATAACTTTGATGAGAAGTTGTCGACTAGGTCTGAGAGATTTCTCCCTCTTTCCCGTCTAAGAACCGTACGTGATAGTTTCCCATCATACGGCTCAAGCCTTTATAACCAATTATTTATTGGCAGCTGTAGTGTTACATGTAAGATGACTATATGCCATACCTGCTAATTTGTCATCATCATCGTCGAATCTAGTTGTAATTTTTATTAGCTTTTTCTCAGTTGCATCCATGGGATTTCCACATAATATACATAAACCTTTCTGCCTAATCCAGAGTTTTTTGAATCTACCGCTTATTTTACTAGCTCCGATTTTAAATCTTCGTTCTTCAAAATAAGTCTGACCTTCTTTGATGAACGGGTTCATTTCTATCTTGAGTTTTGGGTGTCTTACGATTCTTATATCCGATAATTTTATAAGTCTTGTATCATTACAGGTGAATACCCATTGTCTTCCATTGATAGTTTGCCAATATTTATTTTTTGTTCTTTTCTTCGACTGTTTACCATGTCTTCTATTTGCCCAGTTCCATAAAGCTTGGTGGATTGCATTATCTACGTCGCTATAAATATCTTTACTCACAGCTCCTTGATGATAATTCCCCCATCCCCTTATGATTGGGTTTAATTTTTTAATCAAATCCTCTTGCGTAGTAGCTTTGTTTTTTGCTATTAGATTTCTTGTATTTTTGCAAATATTTTGTATCGATTTTTTACTTGGTTTAATTAGTAACTTTCCTTTATATGTTCTGAAATTCCATCCTAGGAAATCGAAACCATCCTCTACTTTTGTGATTAGTGTTTTCTCGTCTGAGAGCTCCAAACCCCTAACGTTTAAGAATGATTTTATTTCTTCCTTTATCTCTTTAGCTATTTCTTCTGTATCTGCTGTGATTATGAAATCATCGGCGTATCTGATGAAATTCACTTTGTGTTTATTGTATTTCACACTGATTGAACCCTTTGAGTTACTCCAGTATTTTTTATCCAATAATTCATCGATTCCATCCAGAGTCATATTAGCCAGTATTGGTGAGATAATTCCTCCTTGTGGGGTTCCATCTGTAGCATCATGAAAGACACTTTCATATATAAAGCCCGCTTTTAGAAATTGGTTTAGTATCTTAGAATCCATAGGTATATTTTTTAATAACCAATCATGATTGATGTTATCAAAACAACCTTTTATGTCTCCTTCTAAAATCCATTTAGCCGAAGTTCTTTTGCATAATGCTGAGAAGATTTGTTCTCTTGCATCGGCGGCACTTCTGTATTTTCTAAAGCCAAAGGAATGTCTATCACCCTTAGTTTCTGCTATAGGTTCTAAGGCTATAGCATACAGTGCTTGCATTGCTCTATCGTACATAGTTGGAATTCCCAAGGGTCTCTCTTTTCCATTGCTCTTTTTAATGAATACTCTCCTAAGAGGTTTTGCTTTATATGTTCTGTTGTTTAGTTCATATATCGCTTTCATCTTGAGTTCCGGTCTATCCCATATGACACCATCGACACCGGGGGTGTTCTTCCCTTTATTTGAGACAACTCTCTTTACCGCTAGAGCTTTTGCATAGTGATTATTTACTAATAAGTGACCAAGTTTTTTCGCAAGATTTATATTATTATTTATTACAGCTTTCGCAATACGGGATTGAAGTCTATTCACAGTCTCGTTCGCTTTGCTCCAATCGAAGGTTTCCCATTGAAGTTTAAGTTCAGAGTTATTAAATTTTGCCCCAGTATTTTGTACCGAATTTGGCTTAAAATTATTCATAGTTTATCATCCTTTCATACGATTAAAGACCAAATGGAAGTCTGCATCCTTTCAGATTAAGGCAAATCTTGAACCCCTATATAGATTATTACAACCTATCATTCGCTTTTTCCATATTCCTTTACCCTCTATATCATCGTTTGTTCTTACGAACTCCCTACCTATGTCAATAGGAATATATAGGGCTTACCTTGTTCTAAATATATAGCCTTAATAACTAGTTTTAGGTTCCATCTATACACCGGAGGAGCTTAGTCTATCTGATAATCAACGGCAACAGTTGATTATCCAGTCCTCTCACCTTTTTGGTTAAAGCGTTTCAATCCTATTTCGCTTTTTCAAACGTCACGATGCTTACAATGATTCACATATGTTAACCATGACTAGTTATATTTTCATCCTAGGGATTAGATAGGATTAGGATTTCCTATTTGCTCCCGTTGTTCTGTGAGCTCCACACCCCTGAATTACTTCTGACGCATGTCACAGTAGGATTATCTTAGATAGATAAGATAGAGGAATTTCACCTCATGCTACATATTAGCTTGCAAGTCGCACATTTCCAACATTTGCATTATCTCTATCTGTCTCAACTCCGATCTTAGCTATTGCTTTCATAAGATCAGATTTAATTTCTCTTACTTTAGTTCTTTCTTCTCTATAACCTGAGTAATAAGAAGCTATGTGCCCATATCCATTTTCTTTTAAACTTTTTATAACAAAATTCTGTATTTCCTCAACAGTAACATCTTTATTAATATTTTTATCAATATAATTAAGTACTGTTCCCTCTATATTTTTTATTGCTTGTGCATTAAGATCTTCTCCAACATCTCTAGCTGCATTACATATTGCATCAACTATTTTTTGAGTGTTAAATTTAACCTCTCTACCATCTCTTTTTATAACATTTGGCATTGCTTATATCTCCCTCCTAGTGTTTAAGGGGCTTTGGAGCCTCTCCCTATATATTGTGTATGCCTAACAACAAACAACACAATATATAGTACCTATATGATTATAAACCACTAAAATTTTATTTACTAATTTGCAATTTTTAAGTTTCTCATTTTAAAGCTACTTAAGTCTACTTTACTCTATTTTGCTTTAATTATGTTAATTTTTTAGTATTTGACTTTTACATCTGTATAGTATCAATTTCCATTTTTAGTAAGACAAGCTTTTTAAAATTTAAAATATACTCTCTATAAAACTACTAACTTTTTATTACTAGCTAGAATTTTAAAATTTTATTTTTTCTCCTCTGCATTTGTTTTTTTATTGTTACTCAATTGTCATCTGCTTTTATTTGCAAATCATTTGCATTAACAATTTAATTTTGCTATTATTATTCTAGAACAAAAGAGAAATTTCAAGGAGAAAATACATGATTTATTTTTTAATAGCTCTTGGAGCTACAAGTGTTGGTAGCTTAGTTGGGCTTGGTGGAGACTTATTAATTATTCCATTCTTATTAAGTCTTGGAATACCCAAAGCACTTATTTCAGTTAACGTCGATATCTCAATGTTTGCAATGAGTCTTGTTGCAACAATAATATATGCTAAAAGAAAACAAGGTGATTTTAAAACATCTATTTTATTTGCATTAGGTATAATACCAGGGGCTAGCCTTGGAGTACTTATAAATAGTAAGATAACAATTCCAACATTTAATCTTGTATTTATAAGTCTTGTAGGATTTCTACTATTTGTAATGTTTATAAAAGACAAGCTTCCAAAAGTAGTTTTACCTCAATACACAAAACCAATTGTTGGTTTATGTATTGGTATGATTTCTGGATTATTTGGAATTGGCGGTGCTATTCTTTTAGTGCCTATCTTAATAATTTTTTATGGATTATGTTCTAAAAAAACAGCTGCAACAACTATGTATCTTGTATTTATAAGTACAATTGTTACAGTTTCAAATTATACATTTAGAGGATATACAGACTTCTCTTATGCTATGTACATGGTTCCCGGAGCAATTCTTGGTTCAATAATTGGTACATACTTCAATAAAAAAGTAAGTCATAAATTTATAGATATAACATTTAAATTAATACTTGTTTTTATTATAGTAAAGCAATTATTTGTAATATTTAAATAATAAAAAACCTATCTCAAATTTTGAGATAGGTTTTTTCATTACTCATTATCACAAAAGTCATATACTATAAAATAATATGTAACCTAAATTAACATAATCTATATACCGTAATAATATTTATAACTATTATTATATTTTCAAATTTTATTGGCGATAATACAGATATGTGAATTTAGGGGGTATGTATTTTGAAAAGAAAATTATTTATAACCTTATCACTAGTGATAGGTTTTTCTTTAATTGGTATAACTGGTGGATATCTTTTGACAAAAAAATATTCTAAAGATACTAAAACTATGTCTGATAGTCTTAGTGATATTGATGAATTTACTGCAAATGAAACTATTGAAACAGATGAAAAGGGCTCAATAAGTCCCTATACTGGCCTTATTTTAAATGAAGATCAATCAAATCAAGATGCTTTTTTAGCTATAATTGAAAATTCTAGGCAAGCTAGACCTCAATCAGGTTTATCTCAGGCTGATTTTGTTTATGAAGTTATGGTAGAAGGTGGTATTACAAGGTTTTTAGCTCTTTTCAACTCTAATTATGTTGACAAAATAGGTCCTATACGAAGTGCTAGATACTACTTTTTAGATATTGCTAAAGAATTTGATTTGCCTTTTGCTCATTGTGGTGGAAGCTATGATGCACTTGAAACTATAGCTGCAAGTAATACATTAAAAAGTATCAATGAAATGAAAAATACTAATTTCTTTAATAGAGATAATAAAAGAGTTGCTCCTCATAACCTTTATACTTCTACTGAAAATATAGAGCAATATCTTGATAAAAATTCATTTTCTGAAACAACACTTAGAAAACTATCATTCAATGATGATTTTTGGACTACTGATAACCTAAAAAGCTGCCAAAGTATTGATTTAAAGCTTAGCCATTACTATTCTACATCCTATGAATACTCTGAAAATGGCTATATAAAAAGTATGGATGGTGTTGAATGTATGGATGCTGCTACAAATGAACCATTAATTTTTAGTAATATAGTAATTCAACTTACTAATATAAGTAATAGAGAAAACGAAGAGTACATGAATATTGAACTTACCGGTTCTGGAGATGCTATTATTATTAGCAATGGTCAATACACTACCGGAACTTGGAGCAAGCCTACTGATCAGACTCCAACCCTTATCAAAAATGCTAAAGGTGAAATCATTCCTTTAGCCACAGGTAATACTATCTGGCATATTGCTGATCCTAAAAATGAAATTAACATCTATTAATCTATGTACTTTCTTTGAACAAAAAGCTCAATTTATGTACAAAATATTAATTTAATATATTAAAAAGTATTTTTTTAAACATTTTTAAAATTATTAACTATATCACTATTGATATAGTTGATTTTTTGTTATAATCTAATCAAGTTAATAAATAAAAAAAACATTTTGATTGATATATAAAAGATTTATTTTAAGGAGGACAAGCATTTGCAAAAAATAGCGATTTTAACAGACAGTTCATGTGATTTATCAAAAGAGGAAAGAGAGCAACAAGGTATCTTCATGTTACCATTAAAAATTATATATACAGATGGTGAATTTTTAGATCATCTTACAATTTCACCAAAAGAAATATACGATAGAATAGAAACAGAAGTCCCAACAACTTCTTTACCTAGTGCAGACTACATGAATGAAGTCTTTGATAAAATCGAGGCTCAAGGATATACTCACGTTGTTGGAATATTCTTATCAAGTGCATTATCAGGAACATTTAATGCTATAAGACTTCAAATTCAAGAGAGAGATTCTTTTGAATACAGTATGTTTGATAGTGGAATTCTTGGTTACCCTCTTGGAACAATTGTTTTAAAGGCTTATGAGTTAGTTAAGTCTGGAAAAACATTCGAAGAAATAAATTCATACTTACCTATTATTAGATCTAATACTTACGGATTCTATACACTTGAAACTTTAGAATACTTAAAAAGAGGTGGTAGAATTGGTAAAGTTGCTGGAGCTATAGGAGAATTTCTAAACTTAAAACCAATTATCACAGTTGATGAAGAAGGTAACTATATTAATGTTGCTAAGGCTAGAGGTAGAAAGCAATCATTAAAGAAAATAAAAGCACTTGCTGATGATTTAGTATCACAAGGAAAATGTAAATTGTATATTCTTCATGGAAATTCATTAACTGAAGCTATGGCTTTAAAAGAAACATTTGAAGGTCACCCAAATATAGTAGATCTAGATATTCGTGATATAGGTCCTGCTATGGGAATTCATGCTGGTCCTGGAATGTTAGCCTTTGCACTACAAAAAGATTGTTAGTCTAAAATTTGATTGCAAGGGTTAGGTGAAACATGGATATTAAGGCTCAAGAGAAACAATTATATGATGAATATAAAAAAAAGTTAGCAGAAATTAAAAAAGTTCAAAAGGAAAATGATGCTGTTGGACAAGTATTCACAAAAGGACTTCTGCCAATTTATTTACTATATATCTTAAGCCTTGGTCCTACTAATGGTAATGATATTGCCAAACAAATAGGAAAAAGAACTAAAGGGCTTTGGATTCCTAGTACAGGTGGAATTTATCCACAACTAAAAAAACTTGAAAAGCAAGGCTTTGTAATAGGTTCTTGGGATGATCCGGATAAAAAATTTCAAAAAATCTACACTTTAACTGATGAAGGTTTTCAAGAATTTGAGTCGAAAAAGGCACTACTTGAATCTAAAATCCAAGAAGCTTTAAGAGTTTTTACAATTATATATAATGATTTATATTAAAACAAGCTACCTAAACAAATAGATAGCTTGTTTTATTTTTATATATTTTATACAGAAACTTCTGCTTTTATTGCTGGATCTGGATTATAATTCTCTAAAATAAAATCTTCTATTTTATATGAGAATATATCTGTATTATCTGTGTTTATTTTTAATGTTGGAAGCTCTTTTGGCGTCCTTTCAAGTTGTGTTTTAACTTGCTCTAAATGATTTTGATATATATGACAATCACCAACTGAATAAATTAATTCTTTTGGTTTAAGCCCTGTTGCCCTTGCAACCATATGTGTAAGAAGTGCATATGAAGCAATATTAAATGGAAGTCCTAAAAATACATCATTACTTCTCATGTAAAATTGACATGACAATTCATCACCATTTACGTAAAATTGGAAGAATGAATGACATGCAGGTAGACCACACTTATCAGCATCTGCTGGATTGTAAGCGACTACTAAATGTCTTCTACTCATAGGATTTGTTTTAATTTGCTCTATAAGATTTTTTATTTGATCAACTTCAAATACTTCTATTTCTCCATCAGTATCTGTATATCCCCTAAAAGCTCTCCACTGTGCAGAATAAATTCTGCCAAGCTCTCCATTTCCATCTGCCCAAGCATCCCATATATGTACATTATTATCTACAAGGTATTTGATGTTTGTATCCCCATTTAAAAACCATAAAAGTTCTGCAACTACACCTTTCCAATATACCCTCTTTGTTGTAAGAACTGGAAAGCTCTTTTCTAAGTCAAATCTTAATTGTCTTCCAAACACTCCAATAGTACCTGTACCTGTTCTATCATCTCTAACATTACCATTTTCTAAAATATCTTTACATAAATCTAAATATTGCTTCATAAAATCTCTCCCTTTTTTTCTTTAACTATATTGATTATATCTTAATCTTAAATATAATTTCAAACAAAAAAATCTCTTAATTATAAAGAGATTTTTTCTTAAAACTATTTATACCTTTGATTAATATAGTCTTTATGCGACTTTATTATTTCATAACTTTGGTTCATGCACTCATAAATTTTTTTATTTAATTCTACAAATTCAAAATCTAGATTCTCATCACAATTGAATTTTAACTTTCTATCTAAAAGCTTAAAAATTAAATCAAACTCTTTATTTCTAACAAGAATCACTTCAGCATCTGGAATATATCCCTCAAAATTATCATCAACAACTAAAATAACAATTGATTTTAAATTCATATTATAATCTTTTAAATATTGTTTTAAAACACCTATATGTTTATTATTTTGTGCTACACCATTTGTAGACTTGTAATGTTCATTTCTATAATAACACTCCCAATGCTCTGCAAAAACCTCTATACTAATACAATTTTGAAAATCTTTACATTCTACAGAATATACTGAATCACCTGTTACAACTAAATGATCTATTTGCATATATCTTTTTGAGCTATAAGGAATATAAAGATTCCAATACACATTAAAACAATTACATTCATTCGCTAATAAATAGTTTAAAACTTCACATTCAAGTCTATTTTCTAAATTAAAATTACTCTGTGCATATTTTTTTCTTCTAAGTGCTTTAAGCTCTTCATTAGACTCTTTTTTACTTCCATTTAAATTAATTTTATTCTGATGTAAATTTACAACATTCAATTCTTGTATAATATCATATTCATTATAATTTGAGTTTTCATCACTTTTACTCATTTGATTATCATTTGCTTTATTTATAAATAAGCTTTTTAAGTATTTTAAAATCCCCAAATAATTCAACCTCTAAGCATATTATTTATGATAATAACTTATGAGTATTATTTTGACTTTGCTACTCTTACTTTAACTTTTTATAAAACAAAGGTGGAATAAATCACATTAAGATTTATTCCACCTTTGTAAATATTTTTATTTATTCATTTTTAAATTATAATGATTAATTTAACCGCTCTATTTTCAGCTTATTAGTAATCCGGAACCTTTTACTAAGACGATACATCAAATATCCACCTACTAATATAATACTTACATTACTTCTAGGGTCTATTACTATATTTTCTGAAAATCCATATATTAAAAATCCACAAATAAAAATAACATCAACCATCATTTTCTCTTTTAACATCAGGTACAGACATAAAGTTATCGCTCCTATAACTATCGCTGTTATTATTAAACCATCAATACATATAAGTGAAATATAACTACAATCTAAAGAAAAATTCTTATGACGTAACACAGTTACTATATCATCATTTCGTCCTAACAACGTTGGCATACAGTGAAACTTATAAAAGAAATCATGCCAAATTGATGGTCTTCTTGAAAGAACTTTATTTAAGAACTTACTATGCCCAAAGTATACTGCTATTACAGTCGATAATCCTAAGAGGAATACAGGTAATAAAATAAGTAATTGCTTGAATTTCCTTAGTGGTCTTACAAACCTTTTATCATAAGCATAGAACGCTAAATATGTTATAATATATGTTATAATTGCTGTTCTTGTATATGTTATATATAAAATAACTGCTGGGAATATTACTGTTGCTAAAAAGAATAAGTATTTATTATATTTTTCTTTTTTGTAAATATACATAGCACACATAGCTATAATAAACATTCTTATTGCTGTTGTATTAGGATTTCCAAACCCTAAATCATATCTATGACTTCCGCTT
>JBOGAY010000151.1:0-4201 GCA_051655925.1 Sarcina sp.
ATCTTCTCCATTTGGATCTTCTAAAAATTTATTATACATATCAATAAATCTATGAGCATATCTATGATAAGCTTTCATTTCCTCATTAGAAAGTATAACTTTTGCAACATTATTTAAAGCTTCTAATACTAACTTTCTAAGCTCTTGTATTTTTTCTTTTACAACAATGAACTTAACATCTTGTGCATTAGTCCCAGTTTGGGTAAATCTACCTGCTTCTATGATTTTTAAAAGTTTTTCATTTTCCACATCTTTTTCTTTGAAATTTCTAACGCTACGTCTGAATTTAATAAAGTTTAAAAGATTATCAGGGGTGATATCAAAAGTTTCTTTATCATAAGGTTTAACTTCTGACATATCGTACTCATTAGTAAATACAGCTTCTTTAGGACAAGTTGCTATACAGTGTCCGCATTTTATACAAGTTTCATTTTTAACATGAGCTTTTCCATTTATCATTTCAATATCATTTACGATACAATCATGTACACACTTAGTGCATCCAATACATTTATTCACATCTACAATTACCATATAAAACAACTCCTTATCATTTGTACAATTTTTAATTTGATACAATCTATTATACAATGTATTTATTCGAAATAAAAGAAGAGGCAAAATTAATTTACCTCTGAAGTATCTTTAAATAAGTTAATGTTAGAACTATATTGATTTATATCTTTTTCGCTAGATTCTAAATAACGTTGAGTAATGGCTACACTTGAATGATTTAAAAGTTTTCTTACAAACTCTAAATTATGATTACTCTTTTTGTATGCTTCATGAGCATAAAATTTTCTGAAACTATCAGTACTAATATTATTATATTTGAGATGTTCAACTACCTTTTTTAATCGTAACTGCACATTTCGTGGAGTTGTATCAAAAAGAAATTCATTATGTTGAAGAGGTTGGCTTTGAATATATTCTTGTATTTTTGCTATAAGGTTATTAGGAAGAATTTTACTATATTGAGTCTCGTTTTTAATGTTTATTAATAGCAATGAATTATTTTTTATATTTTCCAATTTTAACTTTAAAACTTCGTTAATTTTTAGACCTGTAGTTGCTTGAATACTCAAAATTAAAGCTATTTGCTTATTAGACTCAATTCTTCTTTTCTTTTTACTATCATCTACATATTTTAATCCATTATATAAAATTTTGATGATAGTATTAATTTCAAAACTAGTTGCTGCTCGAATACTAAAATCATTTTTTACATTTGTAAGTTCCGTAGATTGAAATTTCTTATCATTTAAAAAATATGGATTGTATTGCACCCATTTTAATTTTGGTAGTTCGATTGAAATATTAAATTCATTATGATTATATCTTATGTTATATTTTGGAGCGTGTTTATTTATTAAATATATTTCATACATCTCCATTTCAGTTTGATTTTTCAGTTCAGCAATTTCTATGTATGCTGTTTCAGAATAACATTCATCTGGAAGATGCCCGTCTTTTCCAAAATGTTGTTTTTGACGCGAAGAGATATTTTTGCTTTTTCCGATATAAATTATCTCACCAACTAAATTTTTAAATCTATAAACTCCTAACAAATAAATCAACTCCTAAATAAAAATAATTACTTTTAGTATTTGATTTTTTATTATAATTTATTCAATAAGTTTCTGAAAGCAATTGATAAATAATATGTATTTTTAGTGTATTAAAAACACTAAAAATACATATTGATTCTGAGAAGAAAATAAAATTCAAAATAATCAATATGTACAATTTTAGATGCTATGTAATTTTGAATTCTGAAAAAGCGATTCTTGAAATTTGTGTTTTAGAGGTTAAAACTTATATCTGAACCTAATTTTTAGAACATTACTATTTGATATAGGAAAAATATTTTTGGTTTGTTAGATTTAATAACCAACTTTTATAAAAGAAAAATCTTGAGATTAAATACACTAAGCATATAAACATAATAAAATTATATAAATCTTTCCTTAATTCAAGATTTTAAAAAACACTTCCTATTTTAACTATTGTAGGAAGTGTTTTTTATAAAACCCCATATTTACTAGGTTTGTCCATAGTTTTATTCTGAAAATTATTTTTATTAAAAATCAAAATAGGAAGTACTTATTGTGAAAGAGGAAGTATTTATGTATAATATAAATATACATAAATTTCTATTATATAATTGGAGGTAATTATGAATAGTGCTGATATTATAAAAGTTTTACAGAGTGAATTTCTAGAAAATGATGAGAAATTTAAAATTTTAGAAAATCGAGGCGTGGATATTGATAATTCGCTCGTTTCAATCATACTTGATTCTGATGAAGATTTAGATTTTCAAATAGAGATGATAAGGTTAGTTAAAGAGTATAGTAATTCTGAAATTCAAAAAAATACTAGAGTGGCTTATGTAAAATCACCCCAAAAAAGAAAGAGTGATGAAAAGAAAGTGGTTAAAAAGGAAGAATCTATAAAGAAGCATAGATCAAGAGATGATATTGATAAAGAACTAAGCGAAAGTCAAGCTACTAGACCTTTAACTAATGAAGAGTTTGATAAAATAATTTCTATTTTGCAGTATGGAATAAAATTTGAAGATAGACATGGTAGTAAAAGACATATCAAACCCAATAGGCAAGTAGCTTTAATTTTAAGCGTTCAAGCTACTATTGGATTTAGAATAAATGATATTTTAAGAATGAAGCTTAGAGATATAAGAGGTAATAAAATATCATTTATAGAGCAAAAAACTAAAAAACTTCAATATAGACAAGTTAATATAAATTTTATAGAAGCTTTACAAGATTACGCTGATGAACTAAATTTAGGGCTCAATGATTATTTATTCAATATAACATCTAGAAATATTTCTATGATTTTAAAAAGAGTTACAGATTATCTTGGATATAACTATATAGGTACACATAGTTTCAGAAAATTTTATGCTGTTAATGCTTATAAGGCAAGCAACAATAACTTAGAACTTGTAAGAAGTTTATTAAATCACTCAAGTGTTTCTATAACTCAAAGATATATAAATGTGGATCAAGAAAAAATAGATGAATATAGCGCAAGTGTAAATATGCTTCGAGCTGGTCTTATATAGATACAATTCATTTAATTTCAAAATAAACTTTTTTCCTAATATTTAAGAATATTAAAATATTTAAAGTATATAAATATAGAGTAGGGTCTGATAGGAAGAAGTAGCATTTTCTAAGAGTGCTACCTTTTCTTTTTTCTTTTTAAAAATTTGATATAAAAGTTTTAGTTAATAAAAGAAGCTTTCATTTATTATAAATTCAATACATAAATTTCTACTAAATGAAAAAATTAATACAAAAGTGTAATCTTTAAGAAATGTTTTTTTACATTATAAAGTATTTATTTTAGGTATAATAAAGATATCACAAAAGATAAAACATATGAAAATTATGTTTGTTTACCAAAGAAGAAATATTCATTTATATGAGTAAAAATTATGAAATAAGCTTTCAAAATTAGCCCTTTTGAAAGCTTATTTTTTATTAAGAAAAATGTGTGAATTATAAACTTTCTAAATGATATAATTTAATTATTATTTTATATAAAAGGAGTTCGCTTTATGACAAACATCACATTAAAATGTCTTGATTTAAATGCAAAACATAGCTTTATAAAAGATTTTCTTGTAGGACTAGCATTCCCATTACAAACAGGCATCAAGTCAGATAAAATAGATTTTGAGTTTACAAATGAAACTTTAGAATTATATTATTTTTATAAACCTAATTTATCTACTGAATATGAAAAAACTATTTTAAAAAGATTAAAATATAAAAAGCTTAGTAAAATTTCTTTTTATAAAACCGATGAAAAGTTTTTATTAGATATTACAGATAATAGCAACAAGATAAGTAAGTTTGAAATTTTAGACACTGAGAATTTAAAATTTAAAATACTTGAACTTATTTCTTGTGATGAAATTTCTGATAAAATTGAAATTGATAATAAATTAGTATAAACTAATAGCAATAAAAAGCTAGCTCACAAATACTGTGAGTCAGCTTTTTTAAAAATCAAAATTTCTATTTTTGTTTTTAAGATAATTTTCTAATTTTTTCTTAGAATCTTTTGTTTTACTTAAAGGAGCTTTTTGTCTCCCACTTTCTTTAACCTTCTCTTGATAATCTTGCTCTAATCTTTCACCGTCTCTTCTTATGCTATACATGGTCATATT
>JBOGAY010000152.1:0-52471 GCA_051655925.1 Sarcina sp.
GATGTTTCATCTTGCCATTCTAAAATTTCTTTAAGCCATCCAAGTTTATTTTCAAATGTTGGCTCTTTAATAGATTCTCCCTGCTTATACTTCCAATGTGCTGCAATACCATACTCTGCTGTTCTATGCATATCAAAAGTTCTAATTTGTATTTCAAATGTTTTTCCTGCTTGCCCTATAACAGTAGTATGTAATGACTGATACATATTAGGTTTTGGCATGGCTATGTAATCTTTAAATCTACCTGGTAATGGTTTATAAATTGTATGCACTATTCCTAATACAGCATAACAATCTTTAACACTATTAACTAAAATCCTTATAGCTGTCAAATCAAATATCTGATCTAAATTTTTATTTTTATTAACCATTTTTTTATAAATACTATAAAAATGTTTAGGTCTTCCTTCTATATCGCAAACAAGTCCTGCTTGTTTCAAATTATCATCAATCTCTTTAACAATTAACTCTATATTATGCTCTCTTTCAGCTCTCTTTTCGGCAATTTCCTTCACTAAACTATAATATTCTTCTGGATGAATGTATCTAAGACATAAATCTTCAAGTTCCCATTTAATTTTAGATATACCAAGTCTATGTGCAAGTGGTGCATAAATATCTAAAGTTTCCTGTGCTTTTGCTTTTTGCTTTTCAGGTTTCATATGCTTAAGTGTACGCATATTATGAAGTCTATCAGCTAGTTTAACTATAATTACTCTTATATCCTTTGCCATCGCTAAAAGCATTTTTCTAACATTATCTGCTTGCTGTTCCTGTTTACTTTTATATTGAATTTGCCCAAGTTTAGTTACCCCATCAACTAAATTAGCAATTTCTTCACCAAACCTAACCTTGATGTCATCATAAGTATATTCAGTATCTTCTATTACATCATGTAAAAGCCCTGCAACTATTGTACTAGTATCCATTCCCATATCTGCAAGTATCATAGCGACATTAATTGGATGAATTACATAAGGTTCTCCTGATTCTCTTTTTTGTTCTATGTGTGCAGTAACAGCAAGGTCATATGCTTTTTTTATTAATTCTATATCAGCACCCTTACTGCCCTTTTCTACTCTTTCAATTAACTCTTCTAGCATTGACTTCGCTTCCTTTCACTTATAATTTCGATAAAACAAAAGCTGGTTAGTTAAAACCAGCCCTTTATTATCTTTAATTATAGTATATTTCTTTTGTTATTTCAATAAATTAAAATTCGTAACTAACTACTGCATCAATATCATAATTTTCTAACTTATCTCTTCCATTAAGTCCTGTAAGTTCAATCGTAAATGACATCCCTACTACCTCTCCACCAAGTTTTTCAACAAGTTTTGCAACTGCACTTATTGTTCCACCTGTTGCAAGTAAATCATCAACTATTGCAACTTTTGTTCCTGGTTTAATAACATCTTTATGAATTTGTAATGTATCTTTTCCATATTCTAAATCATAATCTATGCTTTCTGTTTCACCAGGAAGTTTTCCTGGCTTTCTAACTGGAATGAACCCTGCCCCTAAAGCGTAAGCAACAGGAACCCCAAATATAAATCCTCTAGCCTCTGGTCCAACAACCACATCAACCTCTTTGTCTTTAAAAAACTCTGCCATTCTATCTACTGAAGCTCTTAATGCATCCTTATCTGCTATTAGTGTTGTTATGTCTTTGAAACTAATTCCTTCTTTTGGGAAGTTTTCTATTACTCTTATTTTTTCCTTGAAATCCATGGTGATTCCCCCTTGAAAATATTTTAATTTTATATATTTATAATCTAAACTTTTCATTGTGTAAATATTTAGTTATCTGCTCTGCTCTATCTTTATCATCAGTTGTTAAAAGTTCAACTATAATTTTAGCATTATCTTTTTCAGATATCGCTCTATTTCTTGGTGTCAAAGTACTTATAATTTTTTCTATAGTTTCCCCATTTAATTCTTTTATATTATGAAACTTTTTTATAGCAACAAGTCCCACATTATTTGTTTTATCTAAATAAGATACCCCTTCTTTTAATATTATTCTATTTTCACCTACATAATCTATCTGTTTTGTAAGTCCTCCAATTAATATTAAATCAAGATATCTGTTGATACTTTTCATATTATAATAAATCGCTATGGCTTGCATTAATTTAAATACAACTCCACTTTGGCTAATATCTTTATATCTATACAAACTTTTTTCTTCACTTGGATTAATATAGATTGAGTTATAATAAGATTTTTTCTTTTTATTTTCAGTTATTATAAGATCAATTCCTCTATCCTTACAAAGTTTTTCAACTTTTTCGTTTTCTAGTCCTGAGCCTATTGTTATCAAAAGCTTTGTGCCTAAAAATGCTATATCATTTTTTAGGGATTCTTCTTTTAAATCATAATTATTATTTTCATCAATATCTGCAATGCAATATTCAACATCTGCATTCAAATATTTAAGAACAAGAAGAAAAGCTGATATGCCTGAAATGCAATCAACATCATAACCACCATAAATTAATATCTTTTCTCTATTATTTATAGCTGCTACTAATCTTTCAATAGCTTTATTCATATTTTTAACATTAAAAGGGTTGTAGCCCGATATATAATTTGGTGAATATATACTTTCCCAAAGCTTATGCATAATTTAACTCCTCCAGATTTTTTAAAAGAAAACACATTCTATTATAATTTAAAATCCCCTATTTTACAAATTTTTTTGACCAAATAAAAAAAAGTAAAGGAAAAAGTATACTTTAACTTTCTCCTTTACCATTTTATAGTAAAATTATATTGTTTTCTTCTCTTTTTTACTTAGAGATTTTTTTTTCTTCTTAAGAAGACACCAAATTGGGCTTGCTATGAAGATTGAAGAATAAGCTCCACATACTATACCAACTATTAATGGGAAAGCAAAATCTCTAACTGATGGTATAAAGAAATAAACAGCAACTATACTTACAAGAGTTGTAAGAGTTGTATTTATTGATCTTGTCATAGTTTGAGTTATACTCTTGTTAGCAATCTCTACCGGAGAAGACCCTCTCATTTTTTTCACATTTCCTCTTATTCTGTCAAATATAACTATTGTGTCATTCAGTGAATAACCTACTATTGTTAATACCGCTGCAATAAAAGGCGTGTTAACTGGTAATTGGAATATAGCATATACACTCACAGTCATAAGAATATCATGTATTAGAGCTGCGATAGCTGCTATTCCATAATTAGTTTCAAATCTTATGATTATATATATTAGCACCGCTACAATAGCTAGTATAAGTGCTATTATAGAATCCCTAGTTAATTGTTTACCAACAGATGGTCCAATTTGATTTTCTGAAACTAAAGCATCACCTTTTAAATTAAAGTCTTTAGTTAAAGTTTTAACCATTTCATCTACTTTTGCAGTGTCAAGACCATTTGCTTTTATTTCAAGCTGATCTCCATTTACAGTATTAGTAACTGCATTACTAGCATATTGTGTCACAACTTTATCTGCATCCACTTTATTGAATCCTTGATTCATTTGTACAACAACTTGTGTTCCACCTTTAAAATCTATTCCAAAGTTAAGACCCTTAGTACACATGAATCCAATCCCTATTATAATAAGTAAAAAAGAAATACTAAACCATATCTTACTTTTCTGTACTATTTTCAGCATTTGGTTTACCTCCTTCTGTTTTTATACCTATCCCAAACATTTTAGGACTTTTTAATATACCTATTTCAAAGAATACATTCATGAAGAATCTAGTAACTACAATTGCAGTGAATAAACTTATTATTATACCAATCATAAGTGTAAGTGCAAATCCTTTAACAGAACCTGAACCAAAGAAGTATAATACAAGAGCTGCAATTATTGTTGTTGTATTAGAATCTAAAATTGATGACATTGCATTTGAGAATCCTGATTTAATAGATGTTCTAACTGATCTACCTAATCTTAATTCCTCTTTCATTCTTTCAAACGCCAGTACATTAGCATCAACTGCCATACCAATCGTTAATAAGAATCCTGCTATACCAGGAAGTGTTAATGTTACTTTCAATCCTACATAAGCGAACAGCACAAGTAATATGTAAACACTAAGTGCTAAGCTAGCAGCAAGACCTGCTCCTCTGTAGTAAATAATTAAGAATAGGAATATAATAATTACTCCTACTGCTCCTGCTTTAAATGCATTTGGTAAAGCATTTGCTCCAAGTTGTGGACCTACTGTTTGAACTGACACTTCTTTAACTGGAACTGGTAATGCTCCTGCATTAATAATTCCCGCTTGTCTTTGAGCCTCTGCCATTGATTGACTACCTGTTATAGTAGCTTCTCCATTTGTAATTGGACTCTGAACTGTTGGATTAGTTAAAGTTTGACCATCCATAGTAATTTTTATTTGTTGTCCTACGTATTTTGTTGTAGCTTCAGCAAATAATTTTTTTCCTGTTTCATTAAATTCAAGCCCTATAGTCGGTTGTCCTGTTTGACTATTAATGTAAGCTGTAGCTTTTTCTACATCCTTACCTGTTAATATAACAGATCCATCTGGTGCTAAAAATTCTAGTGTTCCTGTTTGAGTTAATGATTGAACAATATTATTAGAGTCATATTTACCTGGTATATTGATTCTAATTTGATTGTCACCTTCAGTTGTAACAACAGTTTCTGCTACTCCAACCTTATTAACTCTTAAAGCAAGTAAATCTTTGACTCTGTGTAGCATATCAGGCGTAACATCATTCTCTTGAATTTGCATAAGCACAGAAACTCCACCTTGCAGGTCCAATCCTTTAGTTATTGATTGTTCAAAAGACTTTACTTGGTATCCACCAAAAGTAAAGCCTTTAAATCCTGCAAAGGCGAAAATTCCTATAAAAACAAGTGAAATTAAAAGAACAATAACACTACCAGCTGTTCCTTTTTTTGACTTTCTAGTCTTCTTAGTTTTCATGGTCTTCCCCCTCTGTAAATCTCTTTCTACAAGAATTATACCCTTTTTCAATCTCCATAGCAATAATTGGTAAAATTCTATTTCTTATTATTTTGTAAGTGCTTTCTTATTTTTTAAACTTTCAATATATTCTGGACAATCTTGATCTGTTCTAGCCTTTAAAGCTATAGCACTTTCAATTCTTTTCTTTTGCATTGCACAACCAATTTCATATGGCTCTAAAATATCACCATTGAAAGCATGGTTATTTGACTGACATCCACCGCTACAGTAGAATCTAGCCCAACACTTTTTACATTTAGGCTTGTTGTAAATATGAGCTGTTTTAAAATCATCACTCATATCTTTTTTAACTATTCCAGTATCTAATGTACCAAGTACAAATTCTGGCTTACCAACAAATTGGTGACATGGATAAATTTCTTCATCTGGTGTTATAGCAACATATTCATGTCCTGCACCACATCCTGAAATTCTCTTATAAACACAAGGTCCACCATTTAAATCAATATTGAAGTGATAGAATTTAAATGGATTATCCATCTCTTTTCTTCTTCTTAAAATTTCTGAGTATAATTTATCATACTGTTCAAAGATTTGTGGTAAATCTTCTTTTCTTAATGATAAAGGATGCTCATCTGGTAAAACAACTGGCTCTACAGAAACTTCATCAAATCCTTCATTAACAAGATGCATTACATCTTCATAGAAGTCTGTATTCTCTCTTGTGAAAGTACCTCTTGCATAATAAAGCTTATCTTCATCTCTTCTTGCAACCATCGCTTTAATATTTGGTAATATTCTCTTATAACTTCCTGAACCATCAATTCTGATTCTAACCTTATCATTAACTTCAGGTCTACCATCTATTGATAAGATTATATTACCCATATGTTTGTTTAAGTATTCCATTTTTTCTTCATTCAATAATGTAGCATTTGTAGTCATCGTAAATCTGATGTTCTTCTTATGCTTTGGTCCCTCTTGGTGACCATATTCAACGATTTTTTGAATTGTTGGATATACCATCATTGGCTCCCCACCAAATAAGTCTATCTCAATATTTCTTCTATTCCCTGAATTTGCAATAACAAAGTCAATTGCTTTTTTTGCAACTTCAAATGACATTGGTTTTCTGCATCCTTGGTTATACTCACCCTCGTCTGCGAAACAATATTTACATCTTAAGTTACAATCATGCACAATATTTAAACAAACAGCTTTAAAGAATGATTCTGAATCATCTGTCATAGCTATTTCTTCATATAAATCTTCTGAATATAAGTCTCCATCCTTAACTAAGAATTCTAACTCTTCATAGACTTCTTTTAAATCCTCAACTTTATATTTATCACCTATTTTTTTAACGATTTCATCAAAACTTGCTAGTTTATCATCATCTATTATCATGTCGTAAACTAACTCGTCCACTTCATGGATACTCCCTGAGTTAACATCTATGACATAGTAATAATCGTCCTGCTTAAATTTATGAACTAATGACATCTTTTTCTCCTCCTATAAATCACAACTAGAATTGTGGCAGTAACCCGTATGAGCTACTGCCACTACTTTTTAAATATAATTAGTTATTCTCAACGTATTCACAAGGTAAGTTAGCAACTGTTGCTGATGTCTTACAAGCTGATTGACATGAGTTAGCGCACTCTTTGCATCCTGGTCTTTGTAAGCTCTTTTTTAAGTTTGACTTATTTATTGTCTTTATATGTTTCATTATCCAGTTCCTCCATTCATAAACAATTCAGAAATAATTTTACCATATTTCTAAAAAAGTTTAAAGATTTTTTGTTAATAAATTTTATACAACCTCTGATTTTACATCAATTTTGGCAGCTATACCTTCTTTAGCTATTCTAATTTTTGTCCCTTCAGACTCTACAACTAACTCTTCCCCGTTAATCTTAACTACTTTAGCTATAATTCCACCCTTAGTTAAAATTTTATCGTGTGTTCTAAGCTCTTCAATCATCTTAAGACGCTTTTTTTGTTTTTTTCTTTCTGGTACTATCATCATTGCCCAAGTTATTACAAAAATCAGAATAATTGGTGCAAATAAAAATAACATTTGTCCTATGTGCATTTTTTCTCACTCCTATATATATGCAAGTGTTTTTTTATTTAGTGACACCCCAGTCACTAAGCTTTTGTGCTTTATACTCTGCAAAATTTCCATTATCTATTGCTTCTCTTATTTCTTCCATCATTTTATTATAGAAGTATAAGTTATGAAGAACTGCAAGTCTCATCGCTAACATTTCTTTTGCTTTAAATAAATGTCTAATATATGCTCTTGAATAATTTTTACAAGCTGGACATTCACAATTTTCATCGATAGGTCTTTCATCCACTTCGTATTTTTTATTCATTATTTTTAGCGGACCATTATCTGTAAATAATTGACCATGTCTACCATTTCTAGCTGGAAGTACACAATCAAAGAAATCTACACCTCTTCCAACAGCTTCTAATATATTAGCAGGAGTTCCCACGCCCATTAAGTATATTGGTTTATCTTGTGGTAAATAAGGAACTACTGCATCAATAACTCTGTACATTTCCTCATGAGTCTCTCCAACAGCAAGCCCACCAATAGCATATCCATCAAGATCAAGCTTTGAAATTTCTTTAGCATGTTCTATTCTAATATCTTCATATGTTCCACCTTGGTTAATACCAAATAACATTTGGTGCTTATTGATTGTAGTGTCTAATGAATTTAATCTATCCATTTCTGTTTTACATCTTTTAAGCCATCTTGTAGTTCTCGCTACTGAATTTACAACATATTCTCTTGGTGAAGGAATTTCTACACATTCATCAAAAGCCATTGCTATAGTTGAAGCAAGATTACTTTGAATTTGCATACTTTCTTCTGGTCCCATAAATATTTTTTTACCATCTATATGAGAACTAAAGTATACACCTTCCTCTTTGATTTTTCTAAGTCCAGCAAGTGAAAATACTTGGAATCCACCTGAATCTGTAAGAATTGGTCTATCCCAATTCATAAACTTATGTAATCCTCCCATCTTACTTACAACCTCGTCTGTTGGTCTTAAATGTAAGTGATATGTGTTTGATAACTCAACTTGGCATCTTATATCTTTTAAATCTTGTGCTGAAACAGCCCCTTTGATAGCCGCAAGTGTTCCAACATTCATGAAAACTGGTGTTTGAATTGTTCCATGAACTGTTCTAAATTCACCTCTTCTAGCTTTACCATCTGTTTTTAGCAATGTATAGTTTTCTGACACTTTTTTTCACATCCTTAATTAAAATATGTAGGTCTACATCAATTATGATATTACCTATTATCTTATATCATTTTTTAACAAATTAATCTAGTAATTTAAATTACAAATTTAATCTATAAACATAGAATCTCCAAATGAGAAGAATCTGTATCTTTCTTCAACCGCTTTATTATAAGCTCCCATTATAAGTTCTTTATCTGCAAGTGCTGAAACAAGCATTATTAATGTTGATTCTGGTAAATGGAAATTAGTTATAAGATTATCTACAATTTTAAACTTATATCCTGGATAAATAAATATAGAAGTCCACCCACTTGCCTCTCTTACCATACCATTTTCATCACCAATAGTTTCAAGAGTTCTAGTAGAAGTTGTTCCTACTGAAATTATTCTACCACCATTTGCTTTAGTATCATTTATAAGTTTTGCATTTTCTGCATCTAAATGATAATACTCTGAATGCATAACATGGTCATTAATATCCTCAACTTTAACAGGTCTAAATGTTCCAAGACCTACATGTAAAGTTACATATGCAATATTAACACCCTTAGCTTTTATTTCATCTAAAAGCTCTGTTGTAAAATGAAGTCCTGCTGTTGGCGCTGCTGCTGAACCTTTTTCTTTTGAATAAACTGTTTGATATCTTTCTTTATCATCAAGCTTTTCATGAATATATGGAGGAAGTGGCATTTGCCCTAATTCATCTAAAACTTGCTCAAAAATTCCATCATATTTGAATTCTATGATTCTACTTCCCTCTTCACCAATTCCAACAACTTCTGCTTTAAGTTGTCCTTCTCCAAATTCTACTATTGATCCAACCTTAGCTTTTTTTCCTGGTTTTGCAAGTGCTTCCCATTTATCTCCTTCTATTCTTTTCAATAAAAGAAATTCAATCTTAGCTCCTGTTTCAGTTTTTTGCCCTATAAGTCTAGCTGGAAGTACTCTAGTATTATTTAAAACTAAAGTATCTCCTTTTTTAAGATATCCAACAATATCACTAAAATGCTTATGTTCTACTTCCTTTGTATCTCTATGAACAACCATTAGCCTTGATGAATCTCTTTTTTCAAGAGGACATTGTGCTATAAGTTCTTCTGGTAAATCAAAATAAAAATCATTAACCTTCATCTTTTACACCTCTTTATTTATAATTAAAACAATGTACATTGTGCATCGTTTGCTACTCTTTTGCTTTTACTAATATCTTTACCTAAATGTTTATATGCTTTTTCAGTTGCCATTCTTCCTCTAGGAGTTCTTACTATAAACCCTTTTTGCAAAAGATATGGTTCGTAAACATCTTCTATTGTATCAAGTTCTTCTCCTACAAAATAAGAAAGAGTTTCTACTCCAACGGGTCCGCCTTTAAAATTATCTATTATAGCAGTTAAAATATTATTATCAACTCTATCAAAGCCTTCTTTATCAACATCTAAAAGTTCTAAAGCCTTTACTGCTGCATCTTCACTTATCATATTGTTACATTTTACCTCTGCATAATCTCTTACTCTTTTTAAAAGCCTATTTGCTATTCTAGGTGTTCCTCTTGACCTTCTTGCAATTTCAAGTGCTCCTGCTCTTGTTATTTCACAGCCTAATATATAAGCACTTCGTATAATAATTTCACAAAGTTGCTCTGTTGTGTAATACTCCATAGAACAAAGTACTCCAAATCGATCCCTAAGTGGCGCACTAAGCATTCCTATTCTTGTTGTTGCTCCTATCAAAGTGAATTTTGGAAGATCAAGTCTTATTGACTTGCTAGCTGCACCTTTTCCTATTATTATGTCTAGTACATAGTCCTCCATTGCAGGATATAATATTTCCTCCACACTTCTATTAAGCCTATGAATTTCATCTATAAATAAAACGTCATTAGTATTAAGTGTAGTTAAAATAGCTGCAAGATCTCCAGCTCTCTCTATTGCAGGACCTGAAGTGATTTTTAAATTCCCTCCCATTTCCTTAGCAATAATGCTAGCTAGAGTTGTTTTACCAAGACCTGGAGGACCATATAAAATAACGTGATCTAGTGCTTCTTCTCTTCTTTTGGCTGCTTCAACAAATATATTAAGCCTTTCTTTTACTTTATCTTGACCAATGTACTCATTAATCTTTTCAGGTCTAAGACTTAATTCGTTATTAACATCCATTCCCATTTCTCTAGAGCTTATTATTCTATCATCCAATATTTATCGCTCCTTAACTCATTAAAAGCTTTAAGCTTTCCTTGATAATATTTTCTATACTCTCTGTTATATCTACTTTTTCTAAAACTTTTTTAGCTTCTTTATCTGTATACCCAAGTGCCATTAACGCTTCCATAGCTTCTTCTTGTCTTGCTTCGTTTCCAGCAATAGCTTCAAGCATTGATATATCCATACCTTCTGTATCTACAGACATAGTTTTATCTTCCTTCTTAAGTTTATCTTTAAGCTCTAATATAATTCTTTGAGCTGTTTTCTTTCCTATTCCTGGCGCTCTAGTTATATGCTTTTCATCACCAACAATTATTGCATATTTTAAATTTAACACTGTACTAATTGATAATAATGATAATGCTGCCTTTGCCCCTACTCCATTTATTGAAAGTAATAAATTGAACATACTAAGTTCTTCCTTTGTCATAAATCCATAAAGACCTATAAAATCTTGTCTTACAATTTGCTCTATATAAAGTTTAACTTCTTCTGAAACTTTTGGCATAGTAGCTATCGTATTACCTGATGTAAAAACCTTATATCCAATTCCACCATTTTCTAAAATAATATAATCTTTATTAAGTCCTCTAAATTCACCTTTTATATACTCATACATTTTAATTCACTCCTAAAACTTAAGGTCTACATATTACTTTAACACGAACAAAGGATATTATCAATAATTCAAAAAAGGAGGCCTGTATAGTGTTTAAATCTACACAGACCTCCTAAAAAACTAACCTTTATATGCATCTAAAGCTTCTTCACATTCTTCTCTATTATTAAATTCTCTTGCAAAGCTTTTTATTCTTTCAATATCTGGTTCTGGATAATCAGTAGTACTTAAAAAACTAACATCCTCTGGCTTTTCTATAAATGCCTTTCCATTTTTATCTGTTTTATAAATTGCAATTTTTCCATCTTTATCACCTATATAATACTTATTAGGTGTAAGTCCTGATCCTTCTGCCTTTGAAAAGGATAAACTATTCTCTTTAGAACTATTTTTTTCATATCCTTTTTCTGATAATATTTTTATAAGTTCTTCTTCTTCAATTTTTTCTACTTTAAGTGTCTTTTTAAGCTCGCCTATAGTTATCTTATAATAAACCTCATCCACGTCTTGTGCATTTTTTCTAATAAAGTTAACAAGAATATCATCTTTAAGCCCAGCTTCTTTTTCTTTAGTTACCTCAATAGATTTACTTGCTGCTTCTATTTTATTTAAATTATAATAATATGCACCTAAATAAAAGCCTGCAAAAACTACAACACATGAAATAATTGCTATTATAGGTTTAAATTTTTCATATTTTGATTTACGACTAAAATTCATTATAATCACCTCTTATAAGTGATTATTGACATGACATCAAAATTTTATACCATATTTTGTATAAATAATTATTTAGTGTAACAACATTCAACTATTACTAAAAATTTTTCTGGATCTATTTTCTTTAATAGTCTTTTATAGTGCATATGGAACCATGCTTCCCTATCTTCAGCATCCTCAACACTCATCCACTTTCCATTATTAATTATTGCATAAGTTCCAAATTTCTCTTTCCTATCTGGAATTATTATATCGCCTATCTTTGCATAATCAACGCATTTACGCCTGCCTAAACTTCCTTTAACTTTTAACATCCCAGAAAACTTTCCACCAATGCTAAAACACATCATCTTTCCATTCTCATTTATATAATACCCTATATCGCTATTCTCTTCATTGTAATAATAACCATACTTAACATCTGCAAATCTTTCAATATCAGATTTAAACTTTTCCTTTTCTATAAGAGTAAGTTCATCCCATTCTGCTTCTATCTCTCTACTAAAACTTTTAAACTTCAAATGTTTTTTTTCGTCTTTATTTCTATCAAAATATTCTTTAGGATAGTATCCTAAAAACTCATTATGAAATGGATATACTAAATCATTAACTTCCTCTAAATTGTTGCAAATTACTCCTAAACTAAAACATGCCATACCTATCTCCCCCAAGTAAATTTTTTATATTCTAGTTCTGTACTTATGTTTAATATTTAATTTTAAGCACACTTAAAAATCCATTTAACTTAGACAAAACCTATATAAATCATTATACAATTTACATTAATTGGTAATCAATAGCATATATGCTATTTCACTTAGTTTATGCAAACTTTTTTCCTCTAAAATTCTTATTTTAATGATAAAATTTGTATATTTTTAACATAAAAAAACAGTATATATTTTTTTATGACAAAATATATACTATTTAAAATATATCTTCTTATTAAACTTAGTCACTTTATATATTGCTAATACCTGCATATAATAGCCTATAAAAAAAGAGTATCTGATTTTCATCAGATACTCATATTTTTATGCGACTTTCTTTTTTTTATTAATGAATACTAACGTTGCTACAACTGAAATACAAATTATTCCATAAGGAAGAAGTCCTTTATCTCCCGTTTCAGGCAATCCTGTATTACCACCGTTGTTTCCATTGTTTCCATTGTTTCCGTTGTTTCCGTTGTTTCCGTTATTTCCATTGTTTCCATTGTTTCCGTTATTTCCGTTGTTTCCGTTATTTCCATTATTACCATTGTTTCCATTTTCATCAGAGTTAGGATCTTTTCCATCAATAGCTACTTTTTCATCATAAACAAATTTAATTTCTTTTATTTCCTTCATTTTTTCAATAAGAGCATCTCTTATAGCTACGCCTGTATCTTTAACTTCAATTGCTCCTGTAAAATCAAAATTATCACCTTTACCATACATAAAATCATTTGTTACAACTGTATAATACTTGTCCATATCTATTTTAGTACCATCTAAAAGTCTCATAGATGAAATTCTATTTCCTGCTTCCTTCTTACTGTCGTAATAAACTCTTAAACCATAATATTGAATCCATCCAACATTATCATTCATAACACCATGTTCCATAACTCTTTTAAGATCTGAACCTTTAAGTTTCATAGTTACAAGAGTATTATCAAATGGCATTACATCCCACATGTTTCCTACTGTTATATTTCCTTTTCCAATAGATGTTCTAATTCCACCACTATTAGTTAATGCAATTTGAGTACCTGCTATATCAGCCATATAATCAGTAACAAGTTGTCCAAGTTTTGTAACTCCATTATACTTTCTATCATGTACTAAATCAGTATCAACAGTCGCTATAACTTTATTTAATATAGGATTAAGCTGTGCCTGATACCCTTCTACAATCTCTTTAGTTTTTGGATCTTCTGGTAACATATCAACTCTTGTATAAAGCTTATCATTACTTGGTGTTATAGTAAATTTTCCATCATCAAATTTATCTATTTCAAGTTTAGCTAAAGCTCTTCCCTTATTATCAGCTTGAACCACAGGAATTCCATTTACCTCTCCTGCAATATATTGATGACTGTGTCCACAAACTATAGCATCAACGTCTTTAACAGTTTTAGCAAGCTCTGCTACCTCTCCTGTTATAGTTCCATCAGCTGTTTGTTCACCACCAAGATGACTTACAACAATTACTAAATCAACATTTTCTTCTTCTCTTAAATGTTTTGACCATATATCTGTAGCTTCTGTTGGATCTTTAAACTCTAAAGTTGCTACATTTTCTGGTTTAGTTTTATATGCACTCTCTGGTGTAGCAAGTCCTATGAATCCTATTTTCACTCCATCAAACTCTTCAATAGCATATGGCTTTGCCCATGTTACTGGTTTGCCTGTTGCTTTATCATATACATTTGAAGCAAGGAACTGAATGTCCTTATTCCAAGTTTCAATTTTATCTATTCCCCAGTCGAATTCATGGTTTCCAAGTGCTGTATATTTCATTCCCATTTCTTTTAAAACATCAACTACTGGCTTACCATATAATAAATTTGATATTGCACTACCTTGATATAAATCTCCTCCTCCTACAAATACTGTATTAGGAATTTCTGATTTAATCTTTTTAACCTCTGCTGCAAGCTTTGCAGCTCCTATATTCTTTCCATTTTCTTCAATACTTCCATGGAAATCATTTATTGATAAAATATTTATTGATGTTTGTGCTAATGCTTTTCTTACATCATTCCAAGTAACTGACTTAGCATTAGGTGTTCTTCCATCTTCTGATGTTGGTATTTTAACTTTTTCTGAATTAATAGCTTCAACCGCTTTAGCTCTCTTTGAAGCATCCCAATTGTTTCCTATTAACTTCCAGTTATTATCTACCTCTCTTTTAAGCTCTCCATTAACTACATTTTGAATATATTCAGCTATCATATCTCTAACATCTGAAATAACATCTGCACCTGTATCTTGAACTTTTTCATGTTCTCCTGCATCAAATATTTTAGGATTTAAAACTGTATTATATCTATAATCATTTACAGTTAAGTAAACTATATCTGAATCTTCTACTGCTTTTCCATCTTTCTCATATACAAAGTTTTCTATTCTTTTTCCCGGTTCTTTGCTTACATTAATATCATACTTAACCCCATCAAGCATGTCATAATTATAGAATCTAATTTCAGGATTAAATGAAATTGTTAAATCTCCTTCTTTATAAGTGTTAAAAAAGTTTGCTGTCCATTCAGCATATTTTCTTAATTGCTTTCCATTAGTTTTTATTGTATAAAGCTTATTGTCATATTTATAAATTCTAGCAATACCAGCCTTTGTAATATCACCAGCCTTTAAATTTGACTTAGCATCAAGCAATGCTGCTCCTGAAATATGATAAGCTTTGTCATAGTCTGCAAATTTTGAAATTACTGGTGTACTATAATGATATTGTACTTTATTGATTAAATCAGTAATCCCTTGATCGCTTATTGCTGATTCTGGAATGTCTTTCACTTCATTTGGTACTGCTAAATCCTTATCAAGCTTTCCTATAACTGCATTTGCATCACCTAAAGCAACTTCATGTTCAGCCTTTAAAGCCTCTGTTACTTTTGAATCTTCTGCAACACCACTTGTATTAATTAATGATGCTTTATTATCTATAACCTCAAATTTTCCATCTTTTTCTTCTAAAGTAAACTCAAACTTAGAAACACTTCCACCATTATTTCTTGGTTGAGATATGATAGCATTATTGACTTTTGAACTTTCAATTGTTGCATGACTATGTCCTGCTAACACGCCTGAAACCTCTGGATTTTTATTAGCTATATCTGTAGCACTATCTCCATTTCCATATTCATTATCAAGACCTACATGAGCTGAAACAAAATACAAGTCTGCTGCATCTTTTGCTTTTATTTCTTCTATAACCTTAGCAACTTCTGTATCTGGTGCAGTTGTAGTATGTCCTGCTAAATGAACAGCATCCCAATTTACAACATTAGGAGAAACAACTCCTATAATAGCAACTCTTACTCCATTAACTTCTTTGATTACATAAGGCTCATAAACTCTTTTCCCATCTTTATAAAGATTAGCACATAAAATTTCAAGATTTTCATTTGCTTGTGATTTGAAATTTTCTACTTCTTCAAGCCCTTGATTAAACTCGTGATTTCCAAGTGAGAATGCATTATATCCAATTACATTCATAGCTTTAATCATAGGATTTGTTTTCCCTTTAAATAAATGATTATAATTACCTTGAACAGTATCACCATTATCAACTACTAAAAGATTAGAATCTTTTTCTCTTTCTTGATTTATAATTGTTGATATTTGATCAAGACCACCATCAACATCTGAGTTAGCAGCATAATCATAACTTACAAATCTACCATGCAAATCAGTAGTTCCAATAATTGTAACTTTCTTTTGTTCTGCTACTTTTTCTTCCTCCTTACTAGCGTCTGCTTCATTCTCAGAATTTACTTCTTCCTCTTCCACAGCTTCTTTATCTAAAGTTTCATTATTTTCTTTTTCTTCTTCAACTTTTTCCTTTGTTTCAACTTCTTCTTCAGGCTTTACATCTTCACTTGGAACAGATTCTTCTGTTTCCTTATTTTCTGTAACATCCTCAAGAAGATTTTCTTCTACTACGCTATTTTTTTCAAGTTCTTGTGCAAGTACGTCTATACTTGGCGCAAAAATACCTAAAACCATAGTAAAAGCTAATAAAAATGATAATACCTTTTGTTGTTTTTCATTTTTACTTTTCATTAAATTTTCACCCCTTAAATTTATTTACTTGATTTAAATACGGAATAAAATCAAGCGAATATAATGTAATTATAATCTACCTTTTATTCGTTTTGTAATTTCTACATTGTTTTTAACAAAATATTTCCAATTGTTTTTATTTCGTTAACTTAATTAAAGTTTAAATTAAATAAAATTAACTTTAATTAGTCTTTCCAATCTAAACAAAAAATATTTTATTCATATATCTTTATTTAAAATTGTAAATTTCAAGAAATTAATTTAATATAAAGTAAATTAATTATTTTATTATCTCTCTTCTAAAACTCATTAAAATTACTTTAACGTTCGTGTTTTTTTAATGATAAATAAAAAGTGAGAAGCATTACGCTTCTCACTTTATTTATTCATTAAGATCTATCTTCAATTCAAAACTTGATTTTTCTATAGGTGTAACTTTAGGAATTCCTATTATATACTTCTTGTTAAAATCCAATTTATTTATAGTTACACTATAAATATGACTATTTTTATCAACAGTTTTTAATATACTTATTCTATCTTCCCCTCTTTGATAATCAAATATATTTTCATCTAAGACTTGAAGCTGTGTTAAATTATTAATGTCATATAGACCATCTGTTTTAAATATAAATTCAGTACCTAAATCATTGTCTTTAATATTTACAACCTCTATCTCCTGACCTTTTGATACTTCTATTTTTTGACCTTTTATATTTAATAATTTTTTAAAATCGTTTGAAATACTAGCATAAATATTTACATTTTCTCCTCCATATCCAGCATTTAATTCTTCTCGAGTTGCTTTTCTTGTTATAACCTTAGTTTCAAATGCCCCATCACCATTAAACTGAAGATACGAATGATATATTCCCTCTATTTCTTTATCAACTATCTTTCCACCAACTTTTTCTGATATTTTTATATACTTAGATTTTGTTAAATCTCCATTAACTGATATTACTCTCTCTAACTCTCCAGTTTTAGTAAACTGTCCATTTTCTAAATCTTTAACATCATAAACTTTTCCCTTATCATCTTTTATAACAAACTTCATACTTTGTAAATTCTCATCATCTGGAACTTTTGACTTTCCATCAATAACTATTGTTGTGCTCACATCTGTCATTGAAAGTTCTTTGATTCCAAGATTTCCAAACTTAGTTTCTATATTTTTATCAACTAAAACTCTATTTCCTTTAGTTTTATCTGCATTAGTTGCAAATTCCCACCCCCCTTCTATACCATTACTATATCCATTATAAATACCTGTTATATCAAATTTAATATTTGCATTATCAGGCAACTTTTTTCTTCCTATATCAGCTTTAAGTATCACAACTGCTGTTGTAGAATTTTCCATTTCTACACAACTTTCTGTGATTATATTTTCTCCATTAATAAGCACATAAGCCTCAACATTACTAACACCCTCTTTTAACTGTTTAAGCTTTTCACCTTGAAGAGTAAATGAACCTATTATATTATTTTCATCATAAACAAGTTCTTCAAAGGTTACACTTACCTCCTTATCCACAACAGAACTTCCTATAACTTTAGTCCTATCAGCATATTTTTTTGTATCCTCTGAAAATCTATCCTTATTTATATCTCTAATAATCTCTCTAAGCCCTGGAATAGCACTAACAAATTCAGGATTTACAATACCTATTCCTGTTGTAATAATTCCTGTAAGTCCGGCTGCTATTAAAGCTTTTTTCATAAATTTATTACTACTTTTTCTTTTCTCTGCTTTCTTATATTTTTTTCCTCTCTCAATTCCCTTTAAAACTGAATTATCTAAATCTTTCGATATATCTATTAAATCTTTTATATTCTTATCATCCATAACTACACTACATCCTTTTCTACAATTTTTCTAAGTCTTACAAGTCCTTTATTTAAATAAGTTTTAACTGTCCCAACTGGGTAACTTAAAACTTCTGCAATCTCCGTAACAGTCATATCATTAAAATATTTTAAAACTATTACCTCCCGATGCTTTTCCTCTAGAGAATCAATTGCCTCCCAAAGACAAATCTTTTCCTCACTACTAATTTTTTCTTTATCCTCTATGTTCTCAAAGAATTGCTTATCAGCTAAATAAACAACCTTATTGTTTTTCTTAACAACATCTAATGCATTATTTATTAAAATTCTTGTAATCCATGTAGTAAAGTGCTCTACCCTCTTTAATTTATCTATTGATATATAAGCCTTATATACTGTTTCCTGAACTATATCAAGTGCAAGACTTTCATCCTTTACATATGAATAAGCTGTTCTATATAACTTTTTTTTGCATTCATTCATTAAAAATAAAAAAGCTTCTTCATCACCTTTTTTTGCCCTTTTCACCTTATTATTAAAATCCATTGTGTCTCCCCTTATTTTCTACGTAGAAATATATTTCGTAATTGCTCTTACACTCATTAGACTATAAAAATATAAAAACGGTTTTGATTTTTTATAAATTTTTCAAAAAATATTTTTTCTGCCTAAATTCTCTTTTAAAACTAATAAAAAAAGCTACCTTTCAAAGCAATTATAATCTGCTTTGAAAAGTAGCTTTACTTTTCTATTCAAAAATTAATCATTAAATAATGATTAGTCATCCCATCCTTCTGGGAATATAGCATTGTGGTAAACTTCTTGAACATCATCATCATCTTCAAGTAAATCAAGCATTTTTTGGAATTTCTTAGCATCATCTTCATTGATTTCAGCTTCTACATCTGGAACCATATTTACTGCTGCTTCTAAGAACTCAAGTCCTTCAGCTTCTAAAGCTTCTCTTACTGTACCAAAATCTTCTGGTGTTGTTGTTACTGTGAATACTTCTTCTTCAGCTGCAAAATCTTCTGCACCTGCTTCTAAAGCCATCATCATTAACTCTTCTTCATCTTGGTCTTCTCTTTCAATTACAATTTGACCTTTCTTTTGGAACATGAATTCTACGCATCCTGATGTTCCCATGTTTCCACTACCTTTTGTGAAAGCACTTCTAACTGATCCAGCTGTTCTATTTTTATTATCTGTTAATGTTTCAACTATAACAGCAACCCCTGATGGTCCATATCCTTCATAAACTATTCTTTCATAGTTTACTGAACTTCCTTCTCCTGAAGCTTTCTTAATAGCTCTATCAATTACTTCATTAGGCATATTTGCAGCTTTTGCTTTAGCAACTATATCTCTAAGTTTTGCATTTGAATCAAGTTTTGGTCCACCCTCTTTAGTAGCAACTGCAAGTTCCTTACCAAGCTTTGTAAAGATTTTCCCTCTTTTAGCATCTGCTTTTCCTTTTTTCCCGGCAATGTTTTTCCATTTTGAATGTCCAGCCATCTTTAAATCCTCCTAAAACATATATATATTAACGCAAGCTTAGCTAACGTTTATTAAAATCACTCTTAATTGAGTTCTACTTTTATAAGATTTCAATTGAATTAATCTCTATCTAGAAATCCCCTAATATTATATCATACTGGTAAAACCTCTTCAATAAGCCATTTATATGAATTCTTATAAATTCACTCAAGATTAAATAACCATTCACCTACAACAGAACATTATTCATCTATTTCAAGAAATAATCTATTACCCTCTTTAAAATAAACATCTTCCATATCTTTAACTACTTTAGCTTTACCACTAGTAGCCTCTGTAACTTCTTTTTCTATTTTCTCTATTTCAGTATTTTCTGCAAGAATATAAATCTTAACTCCATCAGTAAACTCAGTATCTTCTATATGCCAGTTATTTTGACCACATAAATATTGAATCTTTCCATATAAATCATATTCAATTTCAATAGCCATTCTAGCCCCATGTACTTTTTCAACAACTCCAGCTGCATCTATTGCTATTGAAGCACCTTTAATATATGCTCTTGTAAGCCCACCAGCTCCAAGAAGTATTCCTCCAAAATATCTTGTAACAACTATTGCACAATCTGTAATCCCTTGCTTTTTAATAACTTCAAGAATTGGAATTCCTGCTGTTCCCTGTGGTTCTCCATCATCAGAATATCTTTGAATTCCCATATTCTCACCAACAATATAAGCATAACAATTATGTCTAGCTTGCTTATGCATTGACTTAATTTCTGCAACAAACTCTTTAGCCTCATCCTCTGTAGTTACCCTTTTGACATATCCAATAAACTCTGATTTTTTTTCTTCAAAACTATCCTCTGCTCTCATTTTAACTGTTATATATTTTTTACTCATCAGCTCATCCTTTCCCTAAAAACATCCTGTATATTATTAATCCCCTGTTCTATCTTATTATAATCTATTTCTGAAAAACCTATTTTGAAACTTTTCTTTCCATCTTTAGGATTATGAAAATAAATAATCCCCGGGGTTATTATAGTTTTTTTCTTTATAAGCTCATAAAAAAGTTCTTTTGCTTCAATATCAATTTCTTTTTTTATGTTAAGAAAAAGGTTAAGCCCTCCTCTTGGTTCAACAAAATCAATGTATTCCCCAAGCTTATTTTTTATAAGATTTAAAACATAACTATATCTTTTTGTATATTCCTTATTCAAAGTTTCAACATGTTTCTTCCAATAACCTTTTCTAATGTATAACTCTAAAGCTCTTTGCATAAGACTTGAAGTAGATATATCACTACTAGCTTTTGAATGCTCTAGCACATCTGAAAATTTTTCTGGTGCAATAAGATATCCAACCCTAACCCCTGGTAAAAATATCTTTGAAAAACTTTTTACATAAATTACTCGTTCTTTATCTAATGACCTATATGGTATATGATCTAATTTCTCATCATATCTAAGCTCAGATAAATAATCATCTTCTAATATATAAAAATCATATTTTTTTGCAAGTTCTATAATTTTTCTTTTCTTCTCTAAGCTACAACTTACTCCAGTTGGATTTTGAAAATAACTCATAGTATATAAACATTTAATTTTATACTTTTTTAAAATTCTCTCAAGCCCTATGACATCTATACCATCATCCTCAACTGAAAGTTCAAAAATATTAGCTTTTCTAAGTTTAAAAACTGCAAGTGCTCCTGAATACGTAGGCTTCTCAACAACTACGCCATCATTTACATTTATAAGTGCTTTTGAAACAATATCAATCCCTTGTTGCGCACCTGATGTAATAAGCATATTATTTATAGAATTTTCTCCATTCCAAAATTTTTGATTTATAACCTCTCTAAGTTTTTTATATCCTTGTGGATCATTATAACTTAAAGCAAGTACACCATCTCTTGTTAGAACCTCATCAAAAATTTCTTTTAGCTTGTCTACCTCAAAAAATTTAGCACTTGTTATTTCTGATGTTAAATCAATAAATTCTGCATTATCACCAGAACTTATTATTTGAAAAATTTCATTATACTCTTTTCTAAAACTTTTAATAGATTCTCTTTTTTTTGCGTAACTTCCACTTCCTTGACTCTGATACAAATAACCTTCTAAACTTAATTTTTTATATGCTGATATAACCGTATCTTTATTAACATTCAAAAAATTAGACAAACCTCTTATAGTTGGAAGTTTTTCACCATCAACTATAAGCTCTTTATCTATAAGATTTTTTATATGCTGTGCAATATCAATATATTTATGACTTTCCTCTCTAAACTCTAAAACAAATTTTTCATAAGAATTATTTTTCATAACTATATGTTAGCTCCTCTATAAGCTTATGTCCCATTTCTGTTATGCAATCCCTAGTTCCTCTTTTTACAATCTCTCTAGTTGCTAATTCCTTCAAAATTTTATCCATTTCAATAGATATTCTATCAAACTCTTTTTTACATTTAATTTCCTCTATACTAAGTGGTTTATCTTCCTCACTTAAAACTCTCAAAAGAAGTTTTGTAATTTGCATTATATTTTTTGTTAAAAATATTTGTGCATATTCAATTAAATTTTCAACCGACTCTTTGTTTCCTTCCTCTATAATTCTATCCATACAACTTTTAAAGCTATCATCTAAATTTATAGCCATAGTAAGCGGATCACTATTAATTAAATATCCATTTACATTAAGATAAATCTTCGCAAGACTTTCACCAAGCTTCATCGCACTATAAATGGCATTATAAATTTTATCATTTTGTATCGCTTTTTCACAAAGACCAATAGCTCTTATCAAATCCCCAAGATATGTTAGATTCCATCTATCTTTATCTATATCATTTAAAAACTTATAATAATTATATCTATCTATAACATCTGCATCCTTTGCAATAACAAGTTTTGATGATATTAGCTTTCTATATAATTTACTTCCACCTGTGAAATTTTCTCTAAAATCCAAAAACTCCTCTTTAGTAATAACCTTCATATGAACATCAATACCACATTTTTCTCCAAAAATATCTTTCAAATTTGTAGTTCTTTTATTTAAAATAACAAACATATCAATATCTGAATTTTTCCATATGTCTCCTGTTATTATACTGCCAAATACAGTAACTCCTATAACATTATCATTTTCTTTTAAATCTTCTATAAGATTATTATAAGCTAATTGATATTGTTTTATAACTTCTCTCATGTTGCCCCTCCTTGTCTTTTTGATATAAACCTATTATATGTTTTTTATTATTTTCAAACAAGATTATTTATCTCTCATATTCATAATTCTATTTTTACCATTTAATAAATTTCCACTAAGCCAATTTTCTACCTCTGAATCAAATATTTCTATTCCTTTTTCAACTCTGTCTAATAATTCCTCTGAAACCTTAAGCGCTCTTTTAACTTCATGTTTTTTAGCATAAACATTATTTGAATGTTGAGTTGCTACATTAGAAATATTACTAGCCGCACTTGCTAAAAGCGTTATCATATCAATAGACGGTTTCACTCTCCAATCATAAAAATTTTTATAAGTCTCATCTATAGTCAAATATGATAAACTACTATTTATTCTTTGTAACCCTAGCATCATAGTTTCTAATTTACTTATTCCTCTTAAGACTTCTACTTTATTTTCCTCACTAGACATTGCTTTTAAATTTTCAATTTCATTCTGCAGTTGTGCTATTATACTAATTAGGTTATTGGGATTATTTGGGTCATCAAAATTATTAAAACTATTTTGCTCCATATACTACTTCCTTTAACATATTATTCTTTTAATTATATAATTTGAAAAATCTACATATTCTCAAAAAAATGATAAAAAAACTACCTTGCAATAAATATACTGCAAGATAGCAAATTTATTTACCATCCATGGCTATTTTGAATTTTATCAGTAGCTCTATCAACCGCTACAGATAAATCCTTCATTTTTTCAAGATTTTCTCTAACTTGAGTTTGTATAACATCTATTCTACTAGCTATATTTCTTAAAACTTCTGGACTTGGAGGCATTGATGCTTGTGAATAATTCAAAAGTTCTTGCTCTACCGCATCAAATGCAATAATTTGACTTTCCATGATATCTGCTAAAAATTTTATTTTATCAGCAACATGATCAACCTCTGTAGCAACATACTTTGTTTTATTATTCCCCCATCCGTCAGAGTAATAATTTTTTCCTGAACTTTCATTTTTCATATAAGGGTCATGACCATAACCATTGCCATAACCACCGCCATTGCCTGGTCTATTTCCGTACATAAATCTTCCTCCTGACTTAATCTTGGAATGTATCTGTTAATTTATCTATTTTATTTGTTAAAACATCTATCTCATTTGTAAGCTGATCTATCTCATTTGTATACTGATCTATATCTGCAATATTTTTTCTTACTTCACCTTGGTTATCCATTGAAACAGCAACCTTTGAGCTAATTTCAGATGCAATACTTTCAACTAAAACTTGAACATGTTGTGGTGCATTAACACCAATTTGATTAACAAGCTTTTCTAATAGTCCATCTATTTGTTGTAAAGTTCTAATTGAGTTCTCAAGTTCTCTTCCACATGAATTTAATTCTCCATCAATTTTATCACAAACTCTATCGATTTTTGATTGAGTAACTTGATCAATTTCCTTTAATAATCTATCAATATCATTAGCTTTTTTTCTAGCCCCTTGTTTTGTTACGAATAATGCCATTGAAATCTCCCCTTTATTTGTTAATTTTTAACTTTAAAGTAATAAAATAGAATTTCACTTCTTTAAAGTAAGTTTAATACATTAATGGTTTTCAATCAATATAATTTTCAGAATCTTTTCCTAATTAATAAAATTTTTAAATTTATTAATTTAGATTTTATTAAAGTAAAAAGACTAGATATTTAAAGGTTCTTACTCAAGTATGGGTATAAAAAATAAGTATACAACAAAAGGGCATTTTAGGATGCCCTTTTCTAATGTATTCAGTATTCTATTTCACCAAAGATGAGAAAGAACCTATTTAAATATCTAGCCTTTTTATTCTATACTTCTATTTCAAAATTAGCACACTTATTTTTAACTTCTTCATCAACTTGTGCTTTAATATAAGTTCCATTATCTCTATACTCTTCCTCAATAATATTAGCTCCTCTATGAAGATAAGCTACCACTTGCTGATCTGTATAAGGAATTACATACTCTTTTACAGATAAAGTATGAGGTAAATGGTCCTCTATTACTTCTAAAAGTTTATCAAGATTAATTCTCTCAAGAGTTGAAATTGCAACAATTTCATATTTCTCTTTATATTTTTCTTTAAGCTCTTCAAGTCTTTGCTCTGAAATTAAATCTATCTTATTTAAAACTAAAATTTCTGTTTTTTCTAAAGCACCAAGTTCCTCTAAAACATTCTCAACAGCTTCAATTTGAAGTTCGGCTTCATCAGAACTTGAATCAACAACATGACAAAGCACGTCTGAATATATAACCTCTTCAAGTGTTGATTTAAAAGCTTCAACTAAATCATGAGGAAGTTTCTTAACAAAACCAACTGTATCAGTTAAAGTTATAGGTCTATTACTTGGAAGATTTACAGCTCTAGTTGTAGTATCTAAAGTTGCAAATAGCATATTTGCCTCAAATACCTTCTCTTTTACCACAGTACTATCTTGTGGTGCTATTTCACAAATAGTATTTCTAAGCGTAGATTTACCTGCATTGGTATATCCTACAAGTGAAATTTGAGGAATATTTTGCTTATTTCTTCTCTCTCTTTGAACTTCTCTAGTTTTTTTAATTTTTTTAAGTTCTTTTTGAAGATCTAAAATATCCTCTCTTATTTTTCTTCTATCAATTTCAAGTTTCTTTTCTCCTGGACCTCTTGTACCAATTCCTCCACCTGTTCTTGAAAGAACTGTTCCAAGTCCCATAAGTCTTGCTGATCTATATTTAAGCTGTGCAAGTTCAACTTGAATTTTAGCTTCCCTACTCTTTGCTCTTCTTGCAAATATCTCAAGTATTAAAGTAGTTCTATCAATTACCTTAACCCCTGTAACATTTTCAAGATTCCTAACTTGTGAACCTGATAACTCATCATCAAATATGATAAGATTAGCTCTAAGTTCTTGTCTAAGTCTCGCTATCTCAAATGCTTTACCTTTTCCTACATAAAAAGCTGTATCAACCTTATTTCTATTTTGGAAAACAGTATCTACAACAGGTATATCACAAGCTTTTGCAAGCTCTTTAAGCTCAACTAAACTATCTTGAGTATCAGTCCCAACAAGTATAGCTTTTTCACTGTCATCTTCTTTTGCATCACTTGTTTTAATTAATTCTTCAATATGATTTACCTTATCAAGTACATTAACATCTAAAGCATTTTCTACACTTAAATGTGGATACTCTTCACATAATAAAACATCATTTAAAACTGTACAAAATCCAAGTGAAACATCTTTTGCTTTATTATCTTGTATTGCTATTGCAACTATTGCATCAAGTTTTAATTTTAATAAAGCTGATGCATCAAGTGCTGAAAGTCTACATATTCCATTTGGGTGAGTATGAATAATTCTTACTCCTGAAAGTTTTTTTTCATTAATATCTATAAGAGGAATCTCTACACTTGTAGAATCTCCTATAGCAACACTAATTACTTTTCCTTTTCTTGTAATAGCAACACTTACTTCTCTTTCAATATCACTACTTACCCTTGTTATTTTATCTACTATTTCTTGTGTGCAAATAGTATGCTTTGGAACATTTATATCATATAAAGTTTCAAGCTCATTTAATACTGAATTTCTAATACCTTCAATTTTTCCATATATCATTCTAAATCACTCCTTTCCTTTGTTTAAAAGCTCTCTAGCTATATTCTTGACAATATTCTATTAATTTTATAATATAAATACAATATTGTAAATAGATTATGTATAGTTAATGTACTATACTATTTATACCAAATACGATACTCAAATAACTAAATAAATTCTTGGAGGAACTTATACATGGAAAATAAAGAAAGAAATATTCTTCTTACAGAAGAACAAATATCTGAAAAAATTAAAGTTGTTGGTGAAGTTATAAGAAATGACTACAAAGATAAACCAATATACGTACTTTCATTATTAAGAGGAAGCTTTATATTTGCAGCAGATCTTGTTAGAGCTATCGATGGACAAGTTCAAGTTGGATTCATGACTACATCAAGCTATGGACACGGTGAAGAAAGTACAGGAGTTGTTAATGTAGTAAATGATATTCCTGATGATATAAAAGGTCTTGATGTTCTTATAGTTGATGACATTATTGATACTGGTATAACAATGGACTTCGTTATAAACCATGTTAAAAAACTTGGTGCAAACTCTGTTAAAATATGCACACTTCTTGACAAACCTTCAAGAAGAACAAAAAATTTAAAACCTGATTATTGTTGTTTTGAAATTGAAGACTTATTTGTAGTAGGATATGGATTAAACTACGGTGATTTCTATAGAAATGTTCCTTATATATTCAACTGGGAAAAATAGTTTTTATAAAAAATAAGAAGTTAGATTAATTCTAACTTCTTATTTTTATTCAATTAAACCTTTAAGTTGTAAAAAATTAAAACTACATTTATGTTAAAGATTTATGTTAAAATATAATTAGAAAATAATTAGGGGGTGTCTTCATGAAATTTTTTATGATTGCTTCTTCTCTATTCACATTAATAGTATTAAATGTTGTTATGCTTGCCTTTATAAGACATAGTTCTAATATTATATTCTCAAAAATACTTATGTTAGTTGGTTCTTTTATATGTACTATAGCATTAATATTTTCATATAAAATAGTTTACATAATAGGTCAAAATGCTATCCTTATAGGAATAGCTTTTGGAATTTATGGTTTATATAAACATAAAATTTCTAACTTACCTGTTATATTATTCTCTATAAGTTTCATAATTATGGAATCTATAGCACATATATTTGATATAAAAATATTAATGTTTTCAACTAAAATAAGCGGTTTTAGTATATCTACAATTTTGAGTTTATTATTACCTCTTGCAATTGGTATTGTAACTCATTTATTAATACACAAAAAAGTAGGGCATAAACTTTAATTACGCCCTACTTTTTCTAATCAAAATCAACATCAAAATCTGGAATTGTATCTTTTGCTCCTTCTATTGAATCTATATCATCTACAGTTTCTGATTCTATTCCGTTCTTTTCAAACTCATCACCTAATGCATCTTTTATTGCATCTATTCCTATACTAGTTCTTGGAACTTCACCTAAAATTATGTTATCAGCTATAGGTATTTGATGCCTTACTAAAACTTCTCTACTTTGAAGTGGCAAAACTATTTTTAGATTTGTTTCTAAATTTATATATATCTTATGTCTTGTTTGGTTTATTCCCGCACTTTCAAAACTGGACTCATAGCTTGTCTTAACTCTTCCTATCGGTTCCATTTTAACAGTAATAGTTGGTCCTATGTATGCTAATATATTATTTTTCAATGCATACCCTATAGGAACTTTTACTCCTACACTTCCAACATCTTCAATATCTTTTTGTGCCTCTGTTGCAACTTTTGTTGCAAGCTCATTAAGTTTCATAGTATCCGCACTAATGAAATTTATTTTTCCAAGTTCATCCTTATCTACATCCATAATTTCTTCATATACAAATCCTCCACCATATATTTCACCTATGTTTTTGTTTATTATGTCCATTGCTTTTGCTCTCATTTCAGCATCAGCAACTAATAAAACTGTTGGTCCTATTACTTTATCAAAATAATAAATAAAGCCTGTAAAAAGAATACTTAAAGAAATTGTCAAAATTATAAAATAAAATCTTATCTTATGTTCTATTACATATCTACCTTTACGTTCAGAAAACTGTCTATTTTTGTATACTGTTGTATAATCGCTTCTTTTCTGTCTTAGATACAAATTGTTCACCTACTTTTCGCTTTGTATTTCTTTATTCTTCTATTATTAATATGCTATAATAATATGGAATATTTTGAATCATTTAAATCTAGGGGGAAGATTTTATATAAAACTTCTCAAAACAATAGGGTAAAATTAAATAAATAGAAATTAGGAGGAAATTATGACTGAAAACAGGAATAAAAAGATGCCTAAAAAAAGAAGTGCTAGAAAAACTTCAAAAGCAAAAAAAGCTTTTAAAGTAATCTCTTTCACTTTAATGTTTTTAGTGCTTACAGCTATAGTTACACTTGCTGGGTTTGCATTTGCAGTTATCAAAAGTACAAGTGATATAAATCTTGCGGATATTCAAAACCTAGCTCAACCCGCTCAATTCTATAGTTCATCGGGGGAAAAAGTAGATACACTACTTACATCTGAACATAGATTTAAGCTACAATCAGACGAAATTCCAAAAACATTAAAAGATGCTTATGTATCAATTGAGGATGAAAGATTTTATGATCACCAAGGTGTTGATGTAAAAAGAATTCTTGGTGCGGCATTATTCAATCTTAAATCAAAATTATCAGGGAACGATGCTCTTCAGGGAGGATCTACTCTTACACAGCAGCTTATAAAAAATACAGTACTTACTGATGAACGTAATATCCAGAGAAAAATTAAGGAGGCATATCTTTCTCTTGAACTTGAAAAAATTCAAAGTAAAGATGAAATAATAACTGCTTACCTTAATACAATTCCGCTTGGAGGAACTACTTATGGAGTCCAAGCAGCATCTCAAAGGTATTTTTCAAAAAATGCAAAGGACTTAACTCTTATAGAGTCAGCATACCTTGCTGCTGTTACTCAAGCACCTACTACTTATGATGCTTTTGCAGAACGTAATCAAAAGGAGCCTGAGAGATACATTAAAAGAGTTAAAACTGTTCTTATGAAAATGTTAGAGCTTGGAAAAATAACTCAAGCTGAATATGATCAAGGAATTAAAGATTTAGATGAAGGTAAACTTAAATTCTACTATAAAGAACCTACTAATTCATTAAATTATGAATCATTTAATAGAGCTACTATAAACCAAGTGATTCAAGATTTACAAGATCAACTTGGCTATACACAAGATGAAGCTGAAAGTCTTATAGAAAAAGGTGGACTCCACATTTACACTACAATGGATAAAAATCTTCAAGATGAAATTCAAGGAATTTTAAATGAAAGATCTAATCTTGGAGTTCCTGGTTCTGATACATTTGATGGAAACACTCCAAAGCTTCAAGCATCGACAGTAATTACTGATTACAAAGCTGGGCAAGTTAAAGTTCTTATAGGTGGTAGAGGTGAGCAATCTCCTAACGGTCTTAACAGAGCTTATAATGTATTAAAACCAACTGGTTCATCAACAAAACCATTGCTTGCATATGCTCCAGCAATGGACTTGAAACTTGTTCACCCTGGAAGCGTATTTGATGATGCTCCACTTGAGCCAGCACTATACTCTAAGTATGGTAACTGGAATCTTAATAACTATACAAGAGGTGTCTTTAGTGGATATACTACTCTTAGAACAGGACTTCAAAAATCATTAAATACTATCGCTGTAAAAACTGCTGATAAAGCTGGTATAAAAAATATAGTTGCTTATGGTGAAAAGTTTGGAATCAAATTTAATGATACAAGTAAAAATGCAATGTCATCACTTGCACTTGGTGAATTTAGCGGTGGAATGGTTGATGATGAAAATTCTGATGGAAGTAACCCTTACTATATGGCAAACGCTTTTGGTGCTTTTGGTAATGGCGGTATTGTTACAGAAGCTAAACTTTATACAGAAATCAAAGATTCAAATGGAAAAGTTGTTTTAAAAGCGAATCCAAAGAAAACTCAAGTAATTTCACCTCAAACAGCATATGTAATGAATGACATGCTTCAAGCTTCAGGTGTTAGTGGTGCTGTTCCTGGAATTAGAACAGTAGGTAAAACTGGAACATCTAGTGATAATAAAAACTATTGGTATAGTGGTCTTACAGGTCATTATGCTTCATCAGTTTGGATAGGATATGATATGCCACAATCTATGGGCTCATCAAGTTCAAACACAGCTGGAAGATTATTCAAAAAAGTAATGACAGCTGCTCATAAAGGTAAACAAGATGTAAAACTTGAAAAACCTGATGGAATAATCTCTGTAAGTTATTGTATGGATTCTGGATTAATTCCTACAGGTTTATGTTCAGGAGATCAAAGAGGTAGCAGAGTTGCTTCTACAATTGCAGTATCTGGTTCTCAACCAAAATCTTACTGTGATGTACATGTAAGTGCAAAGGTAAATAAACTTAACAATAAACTTGCTAATACTAATACACCTGCTGCCTTAGTAGCAAATAAAGTTTTCCTTAAGAAAAAACATGTTCATAAAGGTGTTAATGTAGCTGATTATAAATACATGCTTCCTTCAGGAGCTGATGATATGACTTCTATACCTCCTGAAGATTTAGAAGATCCAAATGAAGATGGTGGTGCAACTCCTCCTACTGATGGTGGTACAACTCCTCCACCTCCTACTGATGGTGGTACAACTCCTCCACCTCCTACTGGCGGTGGCACAACTCCTCCACCTCCTACTGGCGGTGGTACAACTCCACCGCCTCCTACTGGCGGTGGTACAACTCCTCCACCTCCTACTGGCGGTGATACAACTCCTCCGCCTCCTACAGAATAAAAAGGTAAAAAAAGACGGTATTTATTTCCCGTCTTTTTTTATGTATCTAAATATAAATTAATCTTACATTCTTTTTTGACTGTTTCTTTTTTGTAAATTTCATTTTTTTCTCATTCTCCATTATTTTCTTTATGCAAACTCTTATAAAACGTCATTTTAAATAATTTCTCCAAACTACCTTAAAAATAATTTATCAATTTATGAAATATTTTTGTTATATTCTTGCAATTTTTACGGAATTATATTACAATTTTAATATATAAAAAGGATTTATTTTAAATTATGTTTTGGGAGGAGTTATGTTATGAATTTATTAAGTAATTTAGTAGATGGAATCAACAACGTACTTTGGGGATACGTTTTGATATTTGCACTTTTAGCCCTTGGAATATATTTCACATTCAAAACAAAGTTTGTTCAATTCAGATATATAAAAGAAATGTTCAGACTACTTGGAGATGGTTTTGGTGATTCTAAAAATAAAGAAAAAAAAGGAATTTCATCATTCCAAGCGTTTTGTATAAGTACAGCTTCACGAGTTGGTACTGGTAATATCGCTGGAGTTGCTATTGCAGTATCAATCGGTGGAGCTGGTTCAGTATTTTGGATGTGGCTTATTGCACTTATAGGATCTGCTTCTAGTTTTGTTGAAAGCACACTTGCTCAAATATATAAAGTTAAAGATGGAGATAGCTTTAGAGGTGGTCCAGCTTATTATATGGAGCGTGCACTAAATAAAAGATGGATGGGAGTTGCGTTTTCAGTACTTATAACTATTTGTTTTGGCTTCATATTTAATGCGGTTCAATCAAACACAGTATCTCAATCTTTTAGTGCTGCATTTGGATTCAACGAATTATATATTGGTATTGGACTAGCTATCCTTACTGGAATTGTTATTTTTGGTGGTGTTAATAGAATTGCGAAAGTTTCTGAGGTAATTGTACCAATCTTTGCTGTAGCATACATTTTAGTTGCTATATTAGTTATTTTAATGAATATAACTCATTTACCTTCAGTATTTGGACAAATATTCAGTGGTGCTTTTAACATAAAAGCTGCTGGTGGAGGTCTTCTAGGTGGAGCTATAATGCAAGGTGTTAAAAGAGGTCTTTTCTCTAATGAAGCTGGTATGGGTAGTGCACCTAATGCTGCTGCTACTGCTGAAGTATCTCATCCTGTTAAACAAGGTCTTATTCAAACACTTGGTGTTTTCACTGATACTTTAGTAATTTGTACTTGTACAGCTTTTATAATATTAGTTAAAGATACTACATCATTTAACTCTATTTTAGCAAGCAATGGTGTTGTAGATCCAACCGGTGTACAACTTACTCAATATTCTCTTGAATCACATCTTGGAATATTTGGTGGTTACTTTATCGCTATTTGTATTTTATTATTTGCATTTAGTTCAGTTGTTGGTAATTATTATTATGGACAGTCTAATATAGAATTTATATTCGGTGAAAATAAAGCAATTATAAACTCTTATAGAGTTTTAGTTGTTGCAATGGTTCTTTTTGGAGCTCTTGCTAAAGTTGAACTTGTTTGGAGTCTAGCTGATTTATTCATGGGACTAATGGCAATTCTAAATATGATAGCTATTGCACAGCTTGGTAAAATAGCCTTTGCGGCACTTGATGATTATCAAAAACAAAAAAGAAATGGAATCAAAGAACCTGTATTTAAAGCATCTTCTATTCCTGGAGTTGTAAATACAGATCACTGGAAATAATAAAAGGATTGTATCGGATGAAATTTTAAATTTCATCATGATACAGTCCTTTTTCTTTTAATATTTACTATATTAAACGTTCAAAAGCAAATTCTTTTTTTATCTTATTACTCTTTTTATCAATTTTAATTTTATAAATTTTAGGACAACCTTCTTCTTTCCACTTTTTCATATACCTTGCAGTTGCTTTAGCTGCATAAAAAAACTTCTCCTCATACTCATCTGCAAACTCTAAAAAAGTATCAATAGACTCTGAGTCAAATTTCAAATCACTACTTTTTAAATTTCTTGTTATTGGGAAAAAATATTTAATTGGAATTAAGTATGGAAATTTTTTATTACTTTTTATTATTTTGCTTTCAAATAAAGCTCTTTTAATTATAATATTATCTTTCATTTCTTCACTTATAGCTGCTCTAAATTTTAATTCACCATTTGCTGTACTCTCTATTTTAAATTCCATCCTACTTTTTACCTCTATACATTTCTTATTTATAATACTATTATAGAATTTAAAACAAAAAAATTCAATTAAGTCATATTTAATTTCAATAAAGAATATATTCATTAAATATTATGTTACATTTTTCTTAACTTTCCACTTTTCTTATTTTTTTTGATAAAATTCTCCTTTTCTTTGTTTATTCTTGATATAAATTGGTCTATAATGAATATATAAGAATAATTAAATTAAAAATCAAGGAGGCTTATTATGAGACTATCACAATTACTAGAAGAAAAAAGAAAAGCTAAAAAAAGACAAGCTATGGCTAAAACAGCAAAAACTGTAGGTATAACAGCTGTTGTTGGTGCTTCAGTCGGTGCTCTTGGTGGTATATTATTTGCTCCTAAATCAGGAAAAGAAACAAGAGAAGATCTTAAAAATACTGCTATAGATGCAAATGAAAAAATGAAGGTTAAAGCTTCAGAAGCAAAAACTAAGTTAAGTGAAAAAATTCAAGAAGGAAAAGGTAGCTTAACAGAAGCTAATTCAAAAATAAAAGATTATCTTAAAAATAAAAAAAATAAATCAGAAGCTGTAGAAGAATTAGCTGAAGTAGCTACTACAGAAGAAACTTCAAAAGAAGAAGTACAAGCTTAATTCTAATTTGAAAGAATTAAGAGGAGGAGTTTTATGACTTTCACAGTAAATTTTGAAGATTTATTATGGGGAGCATTAGGTATAATTGCTGCAATAGCACTTATCTACATAATAATCACTTTAATAAATCTTATAAAGGTTCTAAAAAATGTTAACCTATTACTTATGGACAACAAAAAGAACCTTGATACTACACTAGATAACGTTGCTCATATATCAGAAAATGCAAAAGATATTAGTGATGTTGTAACAGAAACAACTGCTGATGTAATAGTTGCAAAGGAAAATCTTGCAGGTCAACTTGAAACTGTAAAAGATATTGTAAACATAATAGTTGGTGTCTTCAAAAAATAAAAAACAAGCTAAGGGTTGTCCTTAGCTTGTTTTTATATATAATCCTTTATCTTTTCTAATTTATTCTTACCATATAACTTTTCAACAAGGTGAAGACTTCCCTCCATCACACCTTTTACACCTTTTAGTAATAAAAACTTTCCATTATCAACAAAATCTCCATCTACATAGTTATAATGCCATAAATCAGTCATATATGTTGTTCTAAATTCCTCAGGTAAAACTACATTCATTCCTCTTAAATAATCTAATTCTAAAAGTATTGGTATTGATGAATCCATAGCTACTACACTATTAGCATTGTTTATAATATGTTTAAATATTTTTTTTATTGATTCATTTTCTTTTGTTATGTTAATACCATCTAAAAAAATTATCATATCATATTTCTTTCTAGATGAAATAATTTCATCTACTCTAAATTCTATTCCAATATTACTTTTTACATTTTCATACTTCGAAATTATATCTATATTTAAAGGACCTAAACTTTCTTTTTCACATTTTTTAAGACATTCTGTAATAAAACCAAGTCTTGAAAGACTTACGCCATTAAATGCAATAATTCCTACTTCTATTTTTTCAATACTTCTTTTTTCTATAAATTCTTGTTTTTTAAGTCTATATGATCTTGGAGTTGTTTCATTAAATCCTAACTTTTTAAGAGTATTTTCTCCTACTTTATTTTCTTTTGTTACTGTATCTATGATAACATCTCCACCAAACTCATAAAAATAATACTCTAAAAGCAATTTTGTAGCTTCACTTCCATATCCCATTCCTCTATAACAGGCTTGAATTTTCACATTAAGTCTAGCTATTTTATTTGCAGAATCGTACCCATGAAAACTAACTTCCCCAATTGATGTTCCATCATTTTTATAAACTAAGCAATAAAAATTTTTTCCGTCTGTTGGAAAAATCATTTTTTTGTAAAAAGTCTGTTTATGTCTTTCATTAAAATCATATATTCCACCAATATCTTTCATAGTATCATAATCATTCCAAAGAATTTTAGTATACTCTAATTCTTCAAATTCTGGCTTTTTTATATATATTAAACTTCCACTTCTTTTATATCCTTCATTTTTTAATTCCATAAAATCACTTCCAATCGAGCTTAGACACTCTATAAGTAAAATTATACCATAGATATTAATATTTAAAAAACTTTCATACTTAATATATATACTTTTTTCATTAAAACCTCAAATACTTTTTTCTTTTTAAAAATAAAAATGAAATATTTTTATATTTTTTGTAATTATATTGATTTATATTAGTAATATATTTATAATATTTTTGTTTAGTAATTTTAAACTTTAAGTTTAGTGAAAATTAACTTTTAAATTTCGGAGGTGAAAATTTGGATATTGGAAAAAAGTTAAAGCTTCTTAGAATAGAAAAATATCTTACTCAGGAAGAACTTGCTAACAGATGTGAACTCTCTAAAGGATTTATATCACAACTTGAGAATAATATCACATCACCCTCAATTGCAACACTTATTGATATTTTAAATATTCTTGGGACAAACCTACAAGAATTTTTTAATGAAACAAAGAATGAGCAAATTGTTTTTACCGATGAAGAAATGTTCGAAAAGGAAGATTCAGAGCTTAAACATACTATTAAATGGCTTGTTCCAAATGCTCAAAAAAATGAAATGGAACCTGTACTTGTTACTTTAAATCCGCTTGGAAAATATCATAATGAAGAGCCTCATGAAGGCGAAGAATTTGGCTATGTTCTATCAGGAACTATTTATCTGCATCTTGGAAACAAAAAACTTTTAGTAAAAAAGGGAGAAAGCTTCTACTATAGTGCTAAAGAAAATCACTATATAGAAAATGCAGGAAAGACTAAATCAAAAATAATATGGGTGGCTACTCCACCATCATTTTAAATAAATTATAAAAGAGGTGTTTTTTTGAAAGACAATATTATACATTTAAAAAATATTTCTAAAAGCTTTGAGGAAAACAAAGTTTTAGATAATCTTTCTTTAGAAATTAAAAAAGATGAATTTTTAACATTACTCGGCCCTAGTGGTTGTGGTAAAACAACTACCCTTAAAATACTTGCTGGATTTGAATTTGCTGATATGGGTCAAGTACTTTTTAATAATAAAGACATAAGTCAGCTACCTCCTTATAAAAGAGAATTAAATACTGTATTTCAAAAGTACGCCTTATTTCCACATTTAAATGTATTTGATAATATCGCATTTGGATTAAAACTTAAAAAATTTCCTAAAAAAGAAATTGAAACTAAAGTAAATGATGTTTTAAAATTAGTTTCACTTTCTGGATATGAAAAAAGAGATATAGAATCATTAAGTGGCGGTCAGCAACAAAGAATAGCAATTGCTCGTGCTCTTGTAAATGAACCTAAAGTTCTTCTGCTTGATGAACCTTTAAGTGCACTTGATTCAAAACTTAGAAAGGAAATGCAATTAGAGCTTAAAAAAATGCAAAAAAAGCTTGGAATTACATTCATCTTTGTAACACACGATCAAGAGGAAGCCTTAACAATGTCAGATACTATAATTGTTATGAACAAAGGTAAAATTCAACAAATGGGAACCCCAGAAGATATCTATAATGAACCATCAAATAGATTTGTTGCAGAATTTATTGGTGATAGTAATATAATCTCTGGTAATATGCTTGAAGATTTTAAAGTTAAATTCTTTGATATTATTTTTGATTGCGTTGATGCAGGTTTTGAAAAAAATGAAGATGTTGAAATTGTTATAAGACCTGAAGATATAGAAATGTGCAAAGCTACTGATTCTAAGCTTAAAGCAACTGTTAAATCAACTATTTTCAAAGGAGTTCATTATGAAATCAATGTTGAAAATGGTGATTTAAATTGGATAATCCATAGTACAAAAACTGCTAATGTTGGTGAAACTATTGGTTTATATCTTTCACCTGAAAGTTTACACATAATGAGAAAAGAAGGACAAGCTGATGAGTAAAAAAAAGCAAGGTTCATTCCTTGCCTACCCGTACATCATCTGGTCAATTATTTTTATAGTTGTTCCTCTCTTACTTATTTTATTCTTAAGTTTCACAATAGAAACAGATAATGGACTACTATTTAGCTTTGCTAATTACAAAAAAATACTTAACCCATTATATCTTGGTGTTTTCTGGTATTCAATTTGGCTAGCATTTTTATCAACTATAATTTGCCTAATCCTTGGATACCCTGTTGCTTATATAATTTCAAAATTTAATATAAAGAAAAGAAACTTACTTATACTCCTTTTTATTATTCCTATGTGGATGAATTTCCTTCTTAGAACTTATGCTTGGATGGCAATTTTAAGTCAAAATGGAGTTTTAAATAGTATACTAAACTTTTTTGGATTTGAATCAGTAAAAATGCTTTATACAGAAGGTGCTACTCTACTTGGTATGGTATACAACTTCTTACCATTTATGGTTATTCCAATTTATACAGTTCTTATAAAAATAGATAAAAGTTTAATTAATGCTTCATATGATCTTGGAGCTACTAAAATGCAAACTTTTAGAAAGGTTATTTTGCCCCTTAGCTTACCTGGAGTAATTTCTGGAATAACTATGGTATTTATGCCTGCCGTATCTACTTTTGTAATCTCAAGATTACTTGGAGGAAGCAAATACTTACTTGTTGGTAATCTTATAGAACAAGAAATAAATGCTGTTGGTGATTGGAATTTAAGTTCTGCAATAGCAATATTCATGATGATTTTAATACTTCTATCTATGGCATTTATGAATAGATATGAGAAAAAATATGCTGTAAAGGATGGTGGCAATTAATGAAAAATAAATTATTGAATTTTGTATCAAAATTTTATATAACTATAATTTTCTTATTCTTATATGCACCAATTTTTACACTTATGGTCTTTTCATTTAATGACTCAAAATCAATGGCAGTTTGGCAAGGCTTTACTTTTAAATGGTATGTATCACTTCTACAAGATGATAGAATACTTAGTGCTTTATATACAACTATAATCATTGCTGTAATTTCATCTATAATCGCAACTGTGATTGGTACTATTACTGCTATTGGAATTCATAACATGAAGGGTAAAAGAAAAGAATTAATACTTAATATAAATCACTTACCAGTTTTAAATCCTGATATTGTAACTGGTATTGCACTTATGAGTTTATTTGGATTACTTGGCATGGTACTTCCTATAAAACCAGGATTCTTTACAATGCTACTTGCTCATATAACTTTTAGTATCCCTTACGTAATACTATCTGTTCTGCCAAAACTTAAACAAACACCAAAAAATCTTATGGATGCTGCACTAGACCTTGGTGCTACTCCTTCTTATGCACTTAGAAAAGTTTTATTACCTCAATTGAAACCTGGAATAGCTGCTGGTTTTCTTATGGCATTTACAATGTCTATCGATGATTTTGTTATCAGCTTCTTCACTACAGGCCCTGGAGTTTCAAACCTTTCAATCGAGATATACTCAATGGCAAGAAGGGGTATAAAACCTGAAATAAATGCACTATCAACTTTAATGTTTGTAGTTGTACTTATTTTACTTTTAATAGTAAATAAAAAAGATTCATTAATAAAAGGAGATAGCTAAATGAAACTTAAGAAACTTCTAACTTTTGGAATTATAGCTGCTGCATCACTTGCATTAATAAGTTGTACTGCTATAAAAAAAGAAGATACTAAAACAGATAGTACTCCTCAAAAAACAGAAAGTAATGTTTTGTATGTTTATAACTGGGGAGATTATATTGATCCATCATTACTTACTAAATTTGAAAAAGAAACAGGTATTACAGTTAAATATGATGTTTATGATACAAATGAAATAATGTACCAAAAACTTAAAAGCGGAAATGTTCACTATGACGTAATTTTCCCCTCTGACTATATGGTACAGAAAATGATTCATGAAAATATGCTTCAAAAAATAGATACATCAAAACTTAAATATTATAATGAAATAGATTCTAAATTTAAGGGATTAGCCTATGATCCTAATAATGAATATTCTGTCCCTTATACATGGGGAACTGTTGGAATTATGTATAATAAAAAAATGGTTAAAGAACCTGTTGATAGTTGGAATATTCTTTGGAATCCCAAATATAAAGACAATGTAATTATGGTTGATAGTCCACGAGATGCTATTGGAATAGGTTTAAAAAAACTTGGATATAGTCTTAACTCTACTAACCCACAAGAACTTACAAAGGCTAGAGATGAACTTATAAAACAAAAAAACTCTGGTATGATAAGAGCTTATATGGTAGATGAAGTTAAAGATGCTATGGCGTCTGGAGAAGCTGCTCTTGCTGTTGCCTGGTCTGGAGATGCTGTTACAATGATGGATATGAATCCTGACCTTGGATTTGCACTTCCAAAAGAAGGCTCAAATAAATGGTTTGATGCTGTATGCATTCCTAAAAATGCTCAAAATATAAAAAATGCATATAAATTCATAGACTTTTTATGTGCTCCTGAAAATGCAGCAATAAATGCTGAATATATCGGTTACTCTACTCCAAACAAAGGAGCTTTGAAAATACTTCCAAAAGAAATTACAGAAAATCCTGTTGTGTATCCAGCAGATGATAAACTTAAAAACTTTGAAGTATTTACAGATATCGGACAAAAAGCAACTAAAGAACTTGATCAAATCTGGGTTGAAGTTAAAGCTGCTAGAAAATAATTAAAAATTAACTGCCTAAATAATTATATTTAGGCAGTTTTTTTGTTATCATATTATTAACTAATGTCTAAAAGGTGGAATTTAAAATGATTAGAAAACAATTTATAGCTACTGGAAAAGTTCAAGGAGTAGGATTCAGATTTTTTGTAAAACTCACTGCTACTCCACTTAATATTACAGGAAAAACAGAAAATCTTAATGATGGTTCTGTACTTATAGAAGCACAAGGAACTAAAGAAAATCTCCAAAAACTTACTGAAAAACTCTTCAAAGGTAATGGTTTTTGTAAACTAGAAAATCTTGAAGAGTCACCTCTTTATCTTATACCTAATGAAAAAGATTTTAAAATGTATTAAAAAAATATCTTAGCAAGTTTTTAACTTCTTGCTAAGATATTTTCTACTGTAAATCATTCCAAAGTTCTTCTATACTTTCAAATGATTCAAACATATTATCTAATAAATCATTTGCCATATCCATAGTCCAAGTCTGATACTTATGTTTATTAACTAAACTTATAATGTTATCATTCTTTATTCCTTTACATACAACATTCTCCATACACTTACCTATGTACTCTTTTGTCACTTCTGTAACTGTGTTCTCTATTTCAATGCTTTTAAGTCGTTCATTATTTTCATCTCGAAAGTCAATTATAAGTCTATCTGACTCTTTTAATGTTTCTAAAAACTCTTGATGCCATAACTCACCATAGTTAAACCATGCATCATAAGTCGTTTCAAAACTTTGTGCAAATTTAAAAATAAGTAAGAATAGTGTACACTCATCATTTCCAATTATAGAATTTTTAAGTGCTATAATATCATTTTCCTTTATAGGTTCTAAAACTTCTTTATAATCTTTTACAAAAAATATTGGTACATCCTTTCCATCCACTTCTACTAAAAGAGGAATTATAGATCCTACTTCTCGCTCATTTAATATATCATTAACTGTTAAATTGCTCATATTATCACCTCAAGTCTGTATAAATGTATACAGTATGAAATTATAAAATACTTTTCCTTTTTTTACAATATAAAAATATAAAATAGCACAGATAATTTGTTTTCTGCGCTATTTTTCCATATTTCATCTTAACTTTTAATACTTTTTTTGCTTTTAAAGTACTCCTGTACTTCTCTATCACTATTTAAATTTGGTGAATTATAATTTATTAAATAGCCCTTTAGACTATCATATAATGGTAAATTGATATATCTAAGTTTTACAACTTTTTCATCAATAGTATTGAAAGATATGCTAGTATCACTATGCTCTATTTCTCCATCAATAGCAAAAATCAAATCTTCATTTTCTAATATAGTTTTAAATGAATGACTATCTCTATCATAATCTATTCCGTAACAAATATCGCTACTCTTAATCCCCTTTTCCTCATTTGTCATTGTATAAAAGTAAATATTTTCTTTTTTGCTTTCCATATAATCACCTACCTAAAAAATTTAAACCATTTCATAATTGATTCTTTATATTATATAAATGTTTTTTAATAAGTATACCTCCTAAAAAAAATAAACTCCTTATTAAGTATTTCTAAAAATAAAAATTTTAAACACTCCAATTTGTTACAATTCATCAGATTAATTTTACTTTTACAATCTGTTAATTTTTTGCATTTATTTTATTGATATACTTTATATTGGAAAATTTAAACTTATAGGAGAGATTAAAATGAAAAAACGAAAAACTATTATTTCAAGCATACTTTTATGCTTATTTATTAGTCTATTTACTGCTTTTCCCTCGACACAAGCTTTTGCTCAAACCCTTATCGAAAAGCCTGATATTATAGGTAAATCAGCAATTACAATGGACCTTACAACAGGTGAAATAATTTATGCTAAAGATATTGATACAAAAAGATATCCCGCAAGTATCACAAAGCTTATGACCGCTTTAGTTTTTGCTGAAAATGTAACTAAAGATGAAAGTATTCCTTATACAGAAAGTGCAAGTAAACAACCTGCTTATTCTTTAAACGCCAATTATGGTCCTATTAAGATAGGTGATTCTTTAAGTGCCACTGATACAATGAATACATTACTTTTATTTTCTGCTAATGATGCTGCTTATATGATTGCTGACCATGTATCTGGAAGTAATGATGAGTTCATTAAATTAATGAATAAAAGAGCTAAAGAACTTGGACTTAAAAATACTAATTTCACAAACCCAAATGGACTTCATCATACAGAACATTACACAACAGCTTATGATTTATCACTAATGGCCAAAGCGATGCTTGAAAATCCTTGGGTTAAAGAGGCTATTGCTACTAAAGAGTCACAAATTCAATTCCTAGAAAGTGGTAAAAGAATCAATATAGAAAATAGAAATAAACTTCTTGGTAAAGATGGTAACATAGGTGGAAAAACTGGTTTTACTGATCCTGCTGGAAGATGTCTTTTAGCATTTTACGAAAGAGGTGGTAGAACACTTGTTGGAGTAGTTTTAAACTCTGAATACGGTGCAACTGACACTCAAGTTTTTGAAGATATGAATGCTATTATGGATTATAGCTTTACTGCAAAAAAATCTCTTTATAAAGAACCTGGTGACATACTTACTGAAGTTGAAGCAAAATATAAAACTTTCGGCTTCTTTGGTAAAGAAAAAAGTATAAAAATTCCTATAAGTATTAATAAAGAAATTCAAAGATATGATAATGGAATAAATGAAAAAGATATAAGTCTTTCAGTTACTACTACTGATATGGATGCATGGGATATTGCTGGAAATAAAAACCTTCCTACTATTTTTAGTGAAAAAGGGAGTAAAATTGAACTTACATCAAGTGCTAAAATTTCAAACTTTACAATTATTCAAGAAAACCTAGTATATTACATAACAAGAATAGGTGGTATTCTTCTTGCTATAACTTTATTTATTTTATTAGCTCTAGCTATTAAAAATAGAAAACATAGAAGAAGAAGTTTTTATGGTGGAAGAAATAAAAGAAAAAATATTTTTAAATAAGCTTAAATAAAGTAGGAATATCCTACTTTATTTTTTTGTAACACTTCCATTATTTTCTAATATTATAACTGTATAATAACATTTTTTAATTGACATTATAATTTTCTTTTGATAAAATTTGTATTAATTAAGATATTGCGAAGATAGGAAGAAGTAATATAAGTATTTTCTTTTATAGCGAGTAAGTTACGGTGAGAGTCTTACAAGAAATATTATATGAATAACATCCTTGAGCTTCTAACTGAAAGAGATTTTCTAGTAGGCTTAGACGGTGCCTTACCGTTAAAAAAGGAAAGTATCGATTAAATTCTGTACTTCTGAGCTGGCTTGTTTCACAAGCAATTTAGGTGGCACCGCGGAAACCTTTCGCCCTAATTTTTATTAGGGTGATGGGTCTTTTTTTATTTGAAAGAAAATATATAAAATAATTTAAATATAAACAGGAGGATTTTTTATGAGTACACAAGAAAGATTAATATTACCAAAAGATTATAAACCACAATTATCATTAAAGGAAACTGCTATTGCAATCAAAAAAGTTAAAGACTTTTTTGAAAATGCACTTGCACAAGAACTTGCTTTAACTAGAGTATCTGCTCCACTTTTTGTTTTAAAAAGCACAGGTCTTAATGATGATTTAAACGGGAATGAAAGACCTGTAAACTTTGATATGAAAGCTATTCCTAACTCAAGGGTTGATATAGTTCACTCTCTTGCAAAATGGAAAAGAAGTGCACTTAAAAGATACGGTTTTGAATATGGTGAAGGTCTTTATACAGATATGAATGCTATAAGAAGAGATGAAGACCTTGATAATCTTCACTCTATCTATGTTGACCAATGGGACTGGGAAAAAATAATAAAAAAAGAAGAAAGAAATGAAGAAACACTTAAAGCTATAGTAAAAAAAATCTTTAGTGTATTCAAAAAAACAGAAGATTATATCTGTTCTCTTTATCCTTCAATCCCAAGACAACTTCCTGAAGATATATTCTTTATAACTTCACAAGAACTTGAAGATAAATATCCTGAATTGACAGGAAAAGAAAGAGAAGATGCTATATGTCGTGAAAAAAAAGCTGTATTCATAAGCAAAATTGGATACCCTCTACTTTCAGGTGAAAAACATGATGGCAGAAGCCCTGATTACGATGACTGGAATTTAAATGGAGATATCCTATTCTACTATCCTCTATTTGATAAAGCTGTAGAATTATCATCAATGGGTATTAGAGTTGATGAAAAAGCATTACTTGAACAACTTACTTTTGCTAATTGTTTAGACAGAAAAGATTTCCCATTCCATAAACAATTGCTAAGTAGCCAGTTACCTTACACAGTAGGTGGTGGAATTGGACAATCTAGGATTTGTATGTACTTCTTACAAAAAGCACATATTGGTGAGGTTCAATGTTCTATTTGGGATGATGAAATGATTGAAATCTGTGCAAATCACAACATAGATTTACTATAATTTAATCTTTAGAAATGATAGCAAATCTATCATTTCTTTTTTATATTTCAATCTAATTTCTAGCTCTTAACTATATATATTAACTAAGTTTAATTTCTTCTCTTATAATTTTTCTCTTTTAACTTCAAAAAGCGAGTATTCGATATGATTATTAATTATAAGGGATTTTAAGCTATCTAAATTCGCCTATTCAAATAATACCTCTACTTTTAAGGCACTATCATAGCTAGTGACACTATACTTTTTCAATCAATCATAATAGAATATGAAGGTACACTATTTTTAGGATAAATTTAAATTTGAATTTTAAAATATTATGGAGGTTTTTCTATGAAACTTTTAAGAGAAATGCTGCTAGTATTAGCAATATATTTCGTAGGAGAATTTCTTTCTAAAGGACTTCATTTACCTCTACCTGGTAATATCCTTGGAATGATAATTCTTCTAATATTACTTTGTACAAAAATTGTTAAAGTCGAACAAGTTGATAATGTATCAACATTCCTTCTTGATCACCTTGCATTCTTATTTATACCAGCAGGGGTTGGAGTGCTAAATGCAATGAATGTATTAGATGGACATATAATACAACTTTTAATAATAGTTGTTACATCTACTATGGTCATAATGGCAGCAACTGGTACTATTGTACAAACAGTAATGAAACTAATGAATAAAAAGAAAAATAAACAAGAAGGTGGTGCTATAAATGAGTAATTTACATCAAGTAATGACAAGCTCTTTATTCAGTATAATGATTTGTCTTCTTGCTTTTGAAATAGGAATATTAATAAATAAGAAAACTAAAATTGCAATATTTAACCCATTACTTATAGCTATCGCATTAGTTATTGTATACTTACTTAGCTTTAAAATTACTTATAATCAATTTAATCAAGGTGGACAATTTATAACTGACTTACTACAACCAGCAACAGTTGTTCTTGCAGTTCCGCTTTACAAACAAATTGGATTATTAAAGAAACATCTTATACCTATTCTATCAGGAATATTCTTTGGTAGTGGTATTGGAATTGTGTACATATTCTTCTTAAGCTACTTCTTAAAATTAAGTCCTGCGCTTATTAAGTCACTAATGCCAAAATCAATCACAACTCCTATTGGGATGCAAGTATCTCAATCACTTGGTGGAGTTGTTCCTGTAACTGTTGTTGCAATTATTGTAACAGGAATTACAGGTGCTGTAGTATATCCTTTTATACTAAAATTATTTAAAATTAAAAATCCTGTTGCAGTTGGGGTTGCACTTGGAACTTGTTCTCATGCTGTAGGAACTTCTAAAGCTCTTACAATGGGAGATACTCAAGGGGCAATGAGCTCACTTTCAATAGGTGTTGCAGGTCTATCAGTAGTTGTACTTGCACCAACTTTATACGGAATCCTTTCAGCAATTGTAGGATTGCATTAATAAAAACTCTAGGAAGTTTGAAATAAACTTCCTAGAGTTTTTATTATAAGCACATAAATAACTTATTTTGTGGAACACTAACTCCTATAATTACAATTAGGAGGCTCCATTATGAAAAAACTCAATAATCTTTTTATAGTTTTTTTACTGGCATTTGCAATTTTTTTAGCTCTTGGTACTAAAAATGTATACGCTAGTGAAAGTTCTCATAAAGTGCTTTATACTACTAACACATTCAATATCCACGGTGAACATATGAACTTTATTATTAACTCTATAAGTTCATCTACAGATAATCTTATTATTGATGGATATCTACTTAATTTAGATACTGTAAGTATTAACGAAATAACTGATTTTCATTTAAAAATTACCGATGCTAAAGATGAAAAAATTATTGATGATGTATTTTTAAAATTACAACTTGAAGGAGTTCTTGCTGGGCAAAGTGGTCAAAGATTAATTTTAAGCTCACCACTTAAAGATAAAAAAATAGAAAAAAAGGATTTTAGTAATATAAATTATAATTTTAGCTATAACTATACCAAAGCATAAAAAAACACGCCTAATCAAAGGCGTGTTTTCTTATCTATCTATAAAATCCATTTCCCAATTATAATATCCTGACTTTTCATTTTTCACGTATCTAAGATATGCTGCAAAAGTAGTACCTTTTTTACTTCTAAGATTTCTAAACCCTACTTTACCATTAGCAAGAAGTACTTTTACCATTGGTTCATTAACTTCTTTTCCAAGCATTTTTATGAATTTATCATTTTTCCAAAGAGTAAATTTACATCCACTTTTCCAGTTGCTACAACCAAATCCTTTTTCCCCTTCAACTACAGGATTTCCACATACAGGACAATTCCCTAAGCTTTCAACTCCTTTTTCCAACTGAACTTTTACTCTACTTAAAGCCGAATCATCATTTTTAATTTGCTCTACAGCAGTTTTAGTAAAGTTTTTAATAAGATCTAGGAATTCTTCTTTTTTAACAACTCCCTTTTCTATATCAGAAAGCGTCTTCTCTAGTCTTCCAGTATATTCAAGGTCTAGAAGTTCTTTAGCTGGGAAGATTTCAACTATATTTCTTCCAAGCACTGTTGTTGTAAGGCTCTTTCCTTTACTTTGGATATAACCAATATCTTTTAGTTTTTTAATAGTTTCAGCTCTTGTAGCTGGTGTTCCTATACTAAATCCACTTAAGATAGCAGCCATCATTTCATCTGATGTATCCTCTGTATTTTCCTCATTTTCATTTTCTGAATCAGTAGGTTCTACCTCATCTTTTTTCGTTTGTTTCTTTTTAAAGCTTTTTCCACATGTCTCCATAAGTCTTAGAAGAGTTTTCTCTGTATGAAGCTTTGGTGGTTTTTTAGTAACCTTAGCTACTTTAACATCCGTTACATCAACCATTTCTTTTTCAGAAACCATTGGAAGAATTGTATCCTTTGTTTCCATCTTCTCAACTTTTCTCCATCCTTCTACAAGTTGAACTTTCCCTCTTGAAATAAAAATCCCCTTTGCCTCTTCCTTATGAACCTTTGATGTTATCTTAGTTTCTTCAAACTCTGCAACTGGCATAAACTGCATTAAAAATCTATTTTTAATAGCTGAATAAACTATCATTTCATCCTTACTAAGCCCATTTGGTTTCATATATGTAGGAACAATAGCACTATGGCTCTCTACCTTTGAGTTGTCAAAAATTCTTTTACTTTTAGTAAATTTAATCTCTGCTTCATATGATAATCCTGTTTTTAAAGTATTAAGAACCTTTTGTGTTCTCTCTATTAAACTCTCTTCAAGGCATATACTACCTGTTCTAGGATAAGTAATAAACTTTTTCTCATAAAGTGACTGTGCTGTCTTTAAAACCTTATCTGAAGTCCACCCCTTATATTTACTTGTAACATGTCCTTGTAAATTTGATAAATTAAATAAGAATGGTGGATACTCTTTCTTTTTCTCAGTTTGTTTTTCTATAATTTCAGCTTTCTCTCCTTTAATAGCTTTTGCTATAACATCAAGATACGCCTTATCTTCAAATTTTTCATCAAGCTTATCTTCTTTATTCTTTTCATAATAAAGTCCTTCAAACTCTTTATTTTCAGCAGTTTTAAACTGTGAAGTCATCTTATAGTAAGATGTAGCATTAAAGTTCTCTATCTCTTTATCTCTATCGTAAATAATCTTAAGTGTAGGAAGTAAAACCCTTCCTATGTTAAGTATCTTATTATCATTTAAATTATATTTTATAGTAGCAACTGATGTAAGGTTAATTCCTATAATCCAGTCTGCCCATTGTCTACCTATCCCTGCATCTTGAAGTGGTTGCATATCTGAGTTAGGCTTTAAGTTTTTCATTCCTTTTTCAACCTCTTTAGCTGTCCACTCATTTAAAAGAATTCTATAAACTGGCTTTTTCTCATTGAAATACATAAAGATTTCATCAGAAATTACCTGTCCTTCAGTTATACTCACTTGTCAAGATGTAACTTTCAATTTTTCTTAGTATTTATCTTACTTTCAGTACTTTTTTCATAAAAATATTTTTTACACAGTATAAAATTCAAAGTTATTTTTATAATATCTTTAAAACTACACACCTAATATATAAAAATAGTGCCAAGAAAGTACCCATGAAATTTATAATTTCATAGGTACTTTGAAAAATAGTTATTCAACAAACTATAATAATCAAAAAAACTTATAGCTACTATTTATGCTATAAAAAATTTAAAACATGTTAGATTTTGTCTCATTTTTTAACCTTACTAACATTCATTTGTAAATATTTAACTTTTCTATATATTCATCATAAGTCTCACATTGTAACATCTCAGTTTCTTTCCAATACTTTAATTCAATAGATTTATTTCTATATTTAGAAGCTTCTATAACTTTAAATTGTTCTCTTAAAGCTTTAAATACTTTTCTTTGATTATCAGTCCCTCTAACTTTTTTTTCCCCAGTCAAGTATCTAGAAATTTCATTTGAATAATTTAAAAGTTCAGTTTTTATAAAACTTTCATCAGTAAACTTACTAGGGTAATCCACTGTAAAGCTTATTGTTTTTATAATATCTAACCCTATTAGCTCCATTGCTTTATTTAAATACATAATAGTTTCATCATTTCCACTACAACTTGAACCTACTATACTAACGGCTGGTATTCCAGCCAATTTAAATAAATGTGACCAATAAGCCAACCTATCTATAACATTCTTCATATCTCCTGTTATACTATGCATGTAAACAGGACTTGCAAAAACTATTAAAGATGCTTTTTCCATCTTATATTTCAGTTCATTAAATTTATCTTTTTGATCTAACAAACATATTCCTGTCTTAAAGCAATTTATGCATCCTCTACATATTTGAAGATTTAATTCATCAGCTGTTACTATTTCAACTTCTAATAAATCATTTTGCTCAACTAAATAATCTAATAATATTTTAGTCACTTTATAATTTGATGATTTTTTTCCACGCCTACTCCCAATAAATGCTATTATTTTCAATGTCCCACCTCCATATATTAAAAATCTAGAGTATCACTTAATTTAAATTTTTCAAGAAATTTTATGTTTTCATTTTTAATTTTTTTAATATTTTTTTTCATGTTCCGATTATTTAAAATTTTATCTATCATAATATCTAAATATTCAGGAGTAAATTCAAACTGATTTAAACTTCCATCTCCAATATTTAACTCTCTTAAGATTTTCGCATTAAAAAATTGCTCATTTGCCAATGGTATTGTTAACATAGGTACTTCATTTTGAATAGCCTCACATATACTATTAAATCCACATGAACTTATAAAAATGCTTGCTTGTTTTAAAATAATTTGTTGTGGTGCATTTAATAATATTAAAATATTTTCTTTAGTATTCAATTCATTCAATTCATTCCATAAATTCTTATTATATTTAGGAATAGCTATTACAACTTTATAATTTTTATTACTCTCAAAAAACTTAATGATATTGTTATATATACTTTGTGCTGCTGTTAAAAATGATCCTGTAGAAAAGTATATTATTGGTACACTCGTGCTAAGAAAGCTTTCTAGTTCGACTGATAATCTCTCTTCTCTTATCGGTTCTATAGTTGGTGGTATAAATATATATTTTTCTTTATCTTCACATAACTGCGGTTGAAGAGATGGAAATGAAAATATATAATTTATTTTTTCATAAGGATTTAGTGTGTAATTATAAGGTAAAATACCTAATGTATACTTTTTACTAATTTCCTCATGCCACTTTTGCGAAAGGATTTCTATTTCTTGTAAAAAATCTTTTTCATCTAAATTTTGGTATAATGTATTCATTATATATGATCGAGTATATAAATTACTTGTAATATATCCCCTAGTTTCTACTCGCAAATCTTGCCCAATATACTTTGCAAATAAACAACAAGCATCTCTAATAATTAAATCTGGATTCAATTCCTTAGTTTTGTTAAATAATTCATCATAACAAACAGAAGTATCTTCATAAGTTCTATAAATACCTTTCTTTGTTAAAATTTTATAACATTCTGTTGCAGATTGAGTTTTATTTAATTTATTTTCTAAATCTATCTCTTCGGAAGTCTTTTTATGATATATACATTTATTAGGATAAGCAATAAACTTAGCACCTATACTTTTTATCAATTCTTTATTTCTTTCTACACCAAAAATTATTAAATTATATTTATTATCTTTCGAAATAAATTTCATAAAATTATATATTGGTTTTATATGACTTACATGCACCCATGTAAAAAAAACTATAGTTTTCATATTTTCATTATTTCCTTTCTTTAGCATTTAATAAATTATAAAACTCTCTTTTATCTTTTTTTAGTTCATCAAATGTACCTTGCTCAGTAATCTCACCATCTTTTAAAACAATGATCTTATCCGCAAATCTAGAGTTATTTATTTTATGAGTTATAAATAAACCAATTTTATTATCTATTAACGCTAAAAAGTTTTTAAACATTTCATATTCAGCAATTGCATCTAATGCTGCACTTGGTTCATCTAATATATAAATATCTCCTGCTCTAAAAAAAGCTCTAGCTATAGCTAATTTTTGCCATTCTCCACCTGAAAGCTGAACTCCATCTTCAAACCATACTCCTAATTGTTGCTCTATACTATCAATTTTCTCTAAAATATTACTTCCACTTGCCATGCATAAAGAATGAATTATTTCAGAATCATTATTTTTCTTTTCCAAATCACCTAAGGAAATATTTTCACGTAAATTAAATTCATATTTATTAAAGTCTTGATATACTATACCCATTTTCCGCAAGAATTTTTTTTTATTTATATTTCGTAAATCTACTCCATTTATTAATACTTGTCCTTCATAATCATTATATTGACAAGATAATATTTTTATAAGAGTGCTCTTTCCCGATCCATTTTTACCAACTAATGATACTTTTTCTCCAGTAATAATTTTAAAATTTATATTTTTTAATACCCACTGATTAGAATTAGGATATCTATAAGAAACATTTTTCATTTCTATAGATTTTATCTCGTCAATATTAATTAAACTTTTTTCATTTAATTTATTTTTATCAGTTTCCAATTCAAGAAATCTAATAAATTGCTCAATATACAAATTATCTTCATGCATCTCTATTACTGTATTTATAAGTTGTTTAAAGCTAGTTTCTACAGATGCTAATGAATTTATTATACTCATTGCTGTACCAATTAATATTTCCCCCACAAAAGTAGAAAATATAATGAAAAATACTATAACACTCATTAATATATAATTCACCACTGAAAATACTATACTAAATAGGTACCTTTTTTTATATAAAATTATATTTTCATCAACAAAAACTTTTCTTATATCTTTATATTTTTTTACTAAATATTCTCCTAAATCATAAAATTTAATTTCCTTAAAAGTTATATCCTTTGTAATTAATAAAGAAATGTACCAACTTTTTCTTTCATTTTTAGTTCTATTCATATATACTTCATGTTCATTTTTACTAATTTTAAAAAAATAAATACTTAATACTACGGGAAGAATTATCAATAAAACTCCACTCTTCCAATTCCATTGAAT
>JBOGAY010000153.1:0-2356 GCA_051655925.1 Sarcina sp.
TTAAATATTCTTTTATATTTTCTCCAAAAACTTTTTGACTTTCCTTTGACACTAATTCTAGTGCATATAAAAATATCCCTAAACTTCCTATGAAATCAATTAAAATAGCCCAAATCATACGCACCTCTTCTTCTATAATTTTATTTTGTATTAAAATATAAGTAAACTAATTGCCATAACAATCATTCCACTAATCAATCCATAAATAGATAAGTGATGCTCTCCATATTTTTCAGCAGCAGGAAGGAGTTCATCTAAAGATATAAAGACCATAATACCAGCTACTCCTGCAAAAATTATGCCAAAGATCAAATTGTTCATAAAAGGTAGTAATATCAAATATCCTATAATTGCCCCAAGAGGTTCGGATAGCCCTGATAGTAGAGAATATAATAGAGCTTTTTTCTTACTTCCAGTTGAAAAATAAATAGGAACTGAAACAGCTATTCCTTCAGGAATATTATGGAGCGCTATTGCAATAGCAATGGAAATTCCTAAAGTTGGATTATCAATTGCACTTATAAAAGTAGCTAATCCTTCAGGAAAATTATGTATACCAATTGCTAAGGCTGAAAAAATTCCCATTCTATGAAGACTTCTATTTTTTTTAAGTGTTTTTTCACTAATATCCTCAATGTTTTTCATTTCATGGGGATTTTCATAATTTGGAATTAATTTATCAATTAAAGCTATTAAAAGCATTCCTACAAAAAATGAAACTACAGTAAAAAATGTTCCATTTTTTCTCCAGCAGCACTAATAAGAGCTTCTTGAGCTTTAGGAAAAATCTCTATAAATGAAATATAAATCATAACACCTGCAGAAAATCCAAGTGTTAATGATAAAAATTTTATATTAGTTCTTTTAGAAAAAAATGCAATGAAGCTACCTATTCCTGTACATAATCCTGCTCCTAGTGTTAAAAGAAAGACAAATAAAATGTTATCCAAATAAAATCATCCTCCCAAACTTATTTTATAGTAAGTATCTAGTTAAAAGTTTTTCTTGATATAGTTTTTCAAATAAAAAATAAAAATCCTTGTAAATAAATCTAAATAAAAAAAGATTGAGAGTTATTTTAAAGTAATAAATATATAAAATATAACTTTTAATTTATAATTGGAGGAGATTATTTAATGAAAGCAAAATGTGTAGGAATTGTAACTACTTTTGAAAATAGTCTATTTTTAGACGGTGTAAATAGAAAAATTTCTACTTTACCAATAGCAGGGAAATATAATGCAGTTGATTTTCCTCTTTCTTACATGAAAAATGCAGGTATACAAAATATACATATTTTAACTTTTAAAAATTGTTATATTCTTAATAAACATTTAGATTCAGGTAAGCCTTGGGGATTAGATAGAAAAAGTAAAGGGCTTACACTTCATATTGAAAATGTAGAAACAGATGCTAAGCTTTTGATTAATAATTTTGAAGACTTTTTTGATAATAAAGAGGAAATAGCTGCTATTTCTTCAATACATATGATATCTAATTTAGAACTAGATAATGTCATTAAATTTCACCAAAATTCAAATGCTGATATAACTGTTGTTTATAAAAATGTTGAGGAGATGTCTAATAATTTTTTAGAGTGTGATATTTTAGAGTTTAATAATAAAAACCATTTAATTAAATCTTATAAAAATTTAGAAGCAGGTATGAAGAGAAAGGTGTCTTTAGAGATATTTTTAATTAAAACCTCTCTTTTAGCTTCTATTGTAACAAATAGTTCTAATCTAAATCTTTCTTTAAAAGAGATTATATATGAAAGTAAAACTAAACTAAAAATTTTAGGATTTGAGTATAAAGGATATTTAGCATGTTTAAATTCTGTGACTAATTATTTTAACCTCAATATGGATTTTATTAATCATAAAAATTTAAAAACACTATTTTTTAATGAAAAAATGCCTGTTTTTAGTAAAGTAAAAGATTTAGTGCCGACACATTATTCAAGTAACGATATTGTAAAAAGCTCTATTATTTCAGATGGTTGTTATATTAAAGGAAGTGTTATAAATAGTATCCTATCTGAAGGAGTTAAAATAGAAGATGGAGCAAAAGTTGAAAATTGTATCATTTTAGAAAATTGTACTATAAAATCAGGAACATATTTAAAAGATGTTATTGCTGATGAAAAATTTACTTTAAAAGTAATTAGATAATTATAAATAGTTTTTAAATATATAAGTGTAGTGAAATTGGGAGGAAAAAATGAAAAAAGCGATGGTTATTTTTAAAAATACAAATGATTTAAATTATCTAATAGAAAGTTGTAAATTTTTAAAAGAAAATTATGGCTATGTTATAAAACCAGTATATATGGTAAATCCTGCAATTATTGATTTAA
>JBOGAY010000154.1:0-6010 GCA_051655925.1 Sarcina sp.
ATGTGGGGCTGGCAAATAATATCTTAATTATAAAAGTTGAAATAGGAAAATCAGATGATTTTCCTTAATTTTTAGCTTGATTTATGAAAATGTAGCTGAATAAATAGAAATAATAAAATTTATGAAAAAAATAAAAAAACAGAGATTTAAAAATGGGAGGTGAAAGCTATGAATTGGATATTTAATCAGATATTAAATAGCATTTTGCAGGGGGTAGGACAACTATTTGCTTGGATTTCACATATATCACTGGATTTGTTTTCAGTACCTATAGTTCAAAATGCTTTAATACTTTGCCAGTGGGTAGGTTTTTTGCTTTTGACTGTAGGAGTATTATTTGGGATTTTTAATTATGTTATAGCGAGTAAAGATGGTGAAACTGTAGATTTTACATCATTAATTTTAAATATTATTTATGGACTTGTTGCAACTGTGATGTTGAAGCCAGCAGCTATATTTATTTTTAATATAAGTACTGTATTTCAAAATCTATTTAATATATTAGTTGGAACTGTAAACTCTGTCCAACTTACAAGGCCAGAATCGGTAGGATCATTTTTTGTAAGGCTTGAAACTGGACTTGATGGGCTTGGAGCGTTTTGGAGTCTTATTGTAATAGTGGTGATAATAATATCAATAATTATAGTGTTCTTTCAATGTATAAAAAGAAGTGGTATTTATTTAATACAAATAATGATTGGATATTTATATATATTTTCTATACCATCGGGTGGAACAGATGGATTTATAGAATGGTGTAGACAGACAATAGCAATAGCAGTTACTAATGCTATTCAGGTTGGAATTTTATATATAGGCTTATGCCTTTTATCAAATAATATGGTTAATATAAAAGATTTACATGTTAGTGGAAGTATAAATAGTTTGCTTGGTATTGGAGTTATTTTATCTGCAACATCAGTTGAAAAGCTTGCAGGTAGATTTGGAATGGCAGTGAATTCAAGACAACATATAGGTGGAGCAATTTCACAGGCTAATGCAAGTGTATCTCTTGGGAGTAGTATAGGAAAAGTTATAGGAAGGTAGTGTGGCAGTTTGGAAAAAAATTATATATACATAGGAAATTTAAGAGATAAGAAAGCATTTTTTCATATGACGATAAGCAATTTTTTAATTTCAGTAATTTTAGCAGTAGTATTTTTTGTTATATCTATTGAATCAAACTTTCATTTTCAATATTTAATTGTGCCTATAACTTTTATTGTTTTAAATATTAAAATCCTAAGTGGTAAAACAAGCATGTTTTATTGGATTAAACTTGCTTTAAAATATTTGATATTTACACAGCAGGAGTATAAATGGGGCAGGAAGAAAGGGGTTTAATAAGCTTGACAATATGGAGAAAGAAGATTGATTCTAAAAAGAATTTAAAAAAATTAAATAAGAATAAGAAAAGAAATATGAAAACTCTGCAAGAGCTTGTAAACATAAATCTTATAAGTGACAACTATGTGTTAACTAGTAATTTCAGATATTATATCAAGGTTTTGCCTAAGAATTTAAGTATATTAACTGATAATAAAAAGGTTGAATTGATTGAGAGTTTAAAAAACGCACTTGGAAATTGTAATGTTAAATCTTTTGAATTTTTAGTTGTAGATAAGACAGAAAGGCTAGAAGATAATATAAATTTTTTAAATAATCTTAAAAGCAAAAATTATAATAATTTATTGTTTAAGGAATTATTAGAGGACGATATTCAAAACTTTAATATTATAACAGGTGACAGTAATTCTAGTAGAGAGTTTTTTATAGTAATTACAACAGATAAAGAAGATCAAGAGAAATATAAACTTATAAATCAATCATTAATATCTAATGGTTTTGAGGTAGAGCTTACTAAACAGAATGATTTGAAAAATATGCTTCAAGTTTATTTTGAAAGAAATTTTAGTAATGTGATAGTTAGAGATTTTGATGTTTAACGACAAAATAATATGGATATAAGGGAGGTTTAACTTTGTTTAATAAAAAAGAGAATAGTAAAAAAAGTAGCAAGGAAAATGATTTATATGTAAAAGATTTTATGGATATGATAGTTCCAAGCATTATTAAGTTCTTTCCTTCGCATTATAGATTTGGGAACACATTTAGGCAGGTAATAGCTATTAAAAATTATCCCTTAGACTGCAAGTCTGTAGCACTTCTTAAAAAGTTTGGTGAGAGAAAAAATATTACCTTAAAGGTCATATCAGAAAAGATGAATGTGAATGAATATGAAAGACTTTTAGAAAATAATATAAATAAATCACTTGCAGAAACGCAGGAAAATAATAATGTAGGAAAAGTTAAAGCTAATGTAAAACTTGAAAAAACTCAAAAGCTTATAGAGCATATTACAAGTAAACCTGACTTGTCAATCTGGGAAGTTTCAGTTTACATTGAGATAATTGCAGGGAGTATGGAAGAACTAAAAAGCATGAAGGTTGATATTCTATCAAAGCTTGATAATATCTCATATGATGATATGTATTTAAGGCAAAAAGAAGGTTTTTTAGCTGTAAACCCAGCTAGTGGAAACAAGGTTGAAGAGTTTACAAGGCATATGGATAGTGAGGCACTTGCGAACTTATTCCCATTTTCTTATAGTGGGAAAATTGATACAAATGGATTCCCTTTAGGGACTGATAAGTTTGGTGGAAATATAATAATAGATTTTGATAAAAGAGATAATTCAAGAACAAATTCTAATATATTGATACTTGGTAATGCAGGTGAAGGAAAATCATATACAGTAAAAAAGATAATAGTAGATTGGAGACTTAAAGGGCAAAATATTATTTGTTTAGACCCTGAGAGTGAGTACAAAGATTTAACTGAAAATCTAGATGGATATTATATTGATTTGATGGAAGGCAAATATATAATAAATGTTTTAGAAATAAGAAAGTTTATGGAAATTGATGATGAAGAAGATTCAGATTTTGATGATAGTTTTGACAAGACAAACCTTTTAAGCCAGCATTTATCATTCCTAAGAGATTTCTTTAAAGCATATAAGGATGTTAATGATTCAATACTTGACTGCATAGAAATATTTTTAACTAGGACCTATAAAAAGTTTGGAATAACACATGAAACTGATATAAGTAAACTTTGTGCAAGAGAGTTTCCGACACTAAAGAATCTATATGAAGAAATAGAAAATGCTAATGTGAATGATGAAGAAAATTCTTTATTTACTGCGGAGCTATTGCAGGAATTAAAGCTATCATTAAATTCTATATGTGTTGGCTCAGATTCAAGATATTTTAGTGGACATACTAATATATCAAGTTATGAGTTTTTAACATTTGGAGTTAAAGGACTTTTGGAAAGTAGTAAAAATTTAAGGAACGCAATGCTTTTTAATGTTTTAACTTATATGACAAATAAGCTTTTAGTTGAAGGAAATACAACAGCTATCTTAGATGAGTTTTATCTGTTTTTAGATAATATGATAATGGTTAAATATGTTCGTAATTTTGCTAAGAGAGTAAGAAAAAAGGATAGTGCAATAGTGATAGCAAGTCAAAATATAGAGGATTATCTAATAAAGGATATTGCAGAATATACAAAACCTTTATTTGCAATTCCAACTTACAAATTTCTTTTTTATCCTGGAAGTATAGATAGAGAAATTTATTGTAGTTTGCTTAATTTAAATCAAAGTGAATTCAATTTAATAAAATCATCATCTAGAGGAAATTGTTTATTTATAGCTGGTAATGAGAAGTTTAATTTACAAGTAAAAGTATCTAAAAAGAAAAGTGAGCTATTTGGAAAGCTTGGTGGAAGATAGGCGATATGAATTATAAGATAGTTCAATTATCATTAAAATTATTAAAGGATGAAGATTTAAGGAAAAAAGCTATAAATGTAACAATAGCTATTATATTAGCAGCATTTTTGATTCCTATTTTTATAGTAGAAGGTATAGATCATAGCTTTTTTAGTAGCAATAAAAATAAAAATATATTCAATACAGTGCAAAAGGAAATTTACTATAAACATGATGTTGTTGTTAATACTGATATTGTAAGAGCTATTGATACAGTAATGTTCAATGGAGATATAAATGAAAATATTATAAAGGAAATTATACAAAAATATATACTTTATAAACAGGTAAAGATTGTTAAAGTCCCTGTGACAAAGCAAGAAAAATATAAAGTAAAAGAGAAAAAAATGATACCAGTATCGCATCTGATTTTTATAAACGGCAAGAGTGAAATTGTAAAAACTAATGAAGAAAAAGTAGTAGAAGTAATTAAAACTAAGTATGTAGAAAGATACATAACTAAGAAAGAAATTATATGGAATGCTAGAAATTTTAATCAAACAATAAAGTATATGATTTCTAATAAGTATATAAATAAAAATCAAGAAATAAGTATAAAGCAGTTGTATCAGATAGATACGATGATAGCTCCAAATACATTTTCACCAGTGGCAAATGGAAATGGAATTGATCCATTTTCGGGACAAGCTATGACACATCAAATTAGCTTAAGCAATCAAGAGTTTATAAATAAAGTAGGTATACTTGCAGTACAAGTTTATAAAATGCAAGGCGGAGAAGTACCAGCTCTTACCGTAGCGCAGGCTATATTAGAAAGTGGTTGGGGAAGAAGTGATCTTAGTCAGCAGTATAACAATTTGTTTGGTATAAAAGCTTATGATTGGAATGGTCCAAAAGTTTTAGAGCCGACTACAGAATATAATGCCCAAAACATTCCTTATCATATAATGGCCTATTTTAGAGTTTATCCAAGTTGGAAAGATTCAATTATAGATCATGGTAATTTTATATTAGAAAACTCAAGATATCACAATATGATAGGGGTTAAAAGCTATGTAGAGCAAGCTAATGATTTAGTTATAGATGGATATGCAACTAACTCTTCATATGCAAATATGCTTATTGGAATTGTTAATGAGTATGGGCTTAGCAGATTTGATAATGGAATTTAGATTTATCTGAAAAGCAGCACGAGAGGAGAAAAATGTTTTATAAGTACAAAAGAATAATAATAGCAGCAATAGTTATTGTACTTTCTGTAGTATCATTTGGAGTTATTAATTTTTTAGATAATTCTAAATTTATAAGTGGAAATAGTAGCAAGGATGCAGTTAGTTCAAATCAAAATAGTAAGGTTAATTCTGATATTAATAGTGATCAAAAACCACAAAAGATTTTAGAAAGTGCCAATGTAAATAATAAAAAGACAGTTGATAATAACAGTGATTCAAGCTCTATAAATAGTAATAGTGAAGTTAATTCAGGAAGTAGTAATGAGCAGAATAATACAAAAAATCAGACTGTTAAATTAGCTGATGGTGGAAGTTTCAATGTAAGCTATACAGCTGATGATATGGTTAATTATAATACAAAAAATATTATAAAAAACAATGATATTAATGTTAATTATAATGAAAATTTAGTATTAAAAAGTGGAGAAAAAAATCAAAACAATCAAAATAATGATTTAGTTTTTAAAATAAATAATGCAAAATTATTATCAAAAAATCAATTGGTTTTTAATCTTGAAATAATTAAAAATGAGAATTTTAAAGGCTTGAATGTTATTGCTATAGATAACTTTGGGAATTCACTAGAGGTTAATCCAAGTATAGAAAGCAAGGGAAATAATATTGTTTATAAAGTGAATTTAATTAATCCTAATACGAAGTCTGTGCATATAGAGGTTCAAAATGAATTTAATACAGCAGAGCAGCAAGGGTGTCAAGTTACATTAGATAATATTTAAAGTATATTTAAGAGTAGCTAGGCTACTTGATATTAAGGAAAGGACGATTTAGAAGATGGCGAGTAAAAAATTACAAATAAAATATGAGATGAATGAGGAAATATTAATACCTGTAAACAAGTATTTAGAAAAAAAGAATACTACTATGGAAAAAGAAATTGAAAAGGAAATAGAGAAAGTTGTTGAAAGAATAATTAATAAAACACTACCAAAGGATGTTAAAAATTATATGGTGATGA
>JBOGAY010000155.1:0-2745 GCA_051655925.1 Sarcina sp.
CAGGAGTATAAGTTATTTTTTGAGAACTTAGATTTGATAAAAAGAAAATATGATATATTACATAGCTTTGAAGATGAGTTTAATATTTTTTCTATTTTGAGAAATGAAAGAGATGAAGTAAATTTGCATTCTAAATTTATAGGAGAACTTTTAAAAAATAAAAGTTTCGGAGATATTTTCTTGAAGCTTTTTTTAGAAATTTTAGAGATTGAAATAGAGGAAGAGCTAAATAAAAGTATCTACTTAGAATATGGAGTAAGTGATAATGGAAGAATAGATATTCTATTAAAAATTAATTCTAAAAGCTTTAAAAGAGCAGTTATTATTGAAAATAAAATAGATGCTGGAGATCAATGGCAACAACTTCAAAGATATGTAGAGGCTATGAAAAAAGAGGGATATTCCAAAGATGAAATAACTATTATTTATTTAACTTTAGCTGGAGAGACACCTTCTAATTATAGTTTAGGCTGCATTCAAGATGAGGAAGTTATAAAGCTATCTTATAAAGAGCATATAATCTCTTGGATAGAGAAATGTATAAAAGAGGTTGCTGCGGTTCCAAGTTTAAGAGAAACTTTGATTCAGTATAAAAAACTTTTAGAAAAACTAACAGGTAAAGGGGAGAAGAAAATGATAGATGAACTAAAGGAGATGATACTTTCAAAGGAAAAATATCTATCTGCAGCCTATTTAATACCAGATATTCTTTTAGAAATCAAAAGAGTTTTACAATATAGATTTTGGGAAAAGTTAGAAGTAGAAATGGAAAAACTAAATTTAAAAGAAGTTAAATTTGAAGATGAATTTAATACTAAATTTGATTTAGATAAAGTAAATAAATTTTATACAACTTCAACAAATAAAAGATTTTATGGAATAATGTATGAAATTAAAGAATTAGAAGATGGTAATAAGTTATATTTAAGAATAGAAGTCGATCATAATATTTATTTGGGATTAAGGGTTATAGATAAAGATGGGAATTCTAATAAAAATTTAGATAAACAATATTTAAATAGAAGTTTAAAAGAATTTGGATTTACTACTAATAATATGTGGTTAGGATGGAGACATTGTTATTTAGATGAAACCTCTTTAGAAACTATAAATTTTAATAAGTTTGATGCAAAACTAGCTGGTATTTTAAGAGATGAAGATAAACTTAAAAAATTAGTTGAATCTATTGTAGTGAGTATAAAAAAGGATTTGGATAAATTAAAAGAAAATGAAGTAATTTAAATCTTTATAAAGGGAGAAATTTATGAAATCAGGGGTAAAATTTAATAAAAAAGTAGATAATAAAACAAAAGTATTTGTAGAGAATATTTGTAGTGGTTTTAAGAGAGAACTTGAAGAAGCATCTATAGAACTTGGAGAAGATCTTTTACAATATAGAGAAAGAACAATGTCGTCGATATTATTTCCAGTATTAGAAAAAAACTCTACAAAAACTCTTATGGAGGTTGGGTTTTTAAAAGATAACAAAAGAAGAAATTTGGATTTTTATTCTTTAGATAAAAATAATGAACGTTGTTATTTTATAGAGTTTAAACATTGTTTTGATAAATCTAGTGTAAAGCATATAGCAAAATATAATTTGCAAAAATGGGAAAAAGTTAATGAACAAATTAAAGATTTAAATGTAGATACATCTGGTTATATTGATGGAAATAAAGATATGTTTGGGATTTCTATTTTTATGATTGTTGTTCAAACTGATTTTAAAGAATTAGAAAAAGAGAATAATAATGATCGATACAATAAATTATGTAATAAAATTAATGAACAATTTTCAGAAGCAAATTGGTATTGGATATATGAAACACCACAAAAATTAATCAAATTACCTAAAGATGAAAAAAATTTATTTTACTCAAATATAGCTTTTGTAGGCATTATAAATGAGGTTAAGTAAATGCTATTAGAAAAAATTGAGGTAAAAGTTGGAGATATTACAAAACTAAATGTAGATGTTATAATAAATTCGGCTAATGGTAATATGATAAGAGGTTCTGGACTTTGTGGTGCTATCTTTCGAGGCGCTGGGAAAGAATTAGAAGTAGAGTGTTCAAAATATTCTAAATTAGAAGTTGGAGAGGTAATTTTAACAGATGGATATAATCTTCCAGCTAAAAAGATAGTACACACTGTAGCTCCTAAATATTATTTAGAAGAAACTGATAGATATGAAAACTTAAAAAGATGCTATAAAAATATAATAAAAATAGTTGAAGAAAATAAATTTAAATCAATAGCAATTCCTTGTATAGGTATGGGAATATACAAATGGCCTCTTGAAGAAGGAGCCAAAATAGCTATAGAAACTGTTTTAAATTCTATTACACCAGGAAGTATCGAAAAAATTTATTTTATATGTGGAGATACAGAGCAAGAACGAATATATAAAAAATATTTAGCAGAAAAATTAAAATAGAAGAAGGAGGAATAGGTAGATACATTTAAGTATTTATCAAATATGTAAAATATGAACTTAAAAGATTTACAACAAAAATATTGGAGTACTTTCGTAAAAATAGCTTTAATAAAAAGAAAATTATCTTCAGATGAATATAGACTAGTTAAAACGGCAGGTATAGATGTTGCTATTTGTAAAGATTATCACTTATATATTTCTATAGATAGTAGAAAAAAAACTTTAACTATAAAGGTTTATATTGATAGTAATAAAGAGTACTATAAACTTTTTGAAAGTAAAAAATTAGAAATAGAAGATCAAATTGG
>JBOGAY010000156.1:0-5325 GCA_051655925.1 Sarcina sp.
AGTTTTGATAAATAAAAAAGTTTATCTTTAATAGGGAATGAAATTAGATTTTTAATTTCATTTTTAGCTTTAAAATAACTTCCTGAAGTTCTAAGTGTTATACCTACTTTTGAAGCATTAGTTTTATATGTGGCATAATCAGCATAAATTTTATTATATGCTGCTTTAAGTGTTTCAGCTGACACATCTTCATTTTTTATATTTACACCAGCAGAAAGTGCCTCTACTCTTTTTCCAACTATAAATTGATCACCGAATTGAGGAATAACTATTAAAGGAATGTTGTTATATAATCCTTCACTTGTGCTATTCATTCCACCATGAGTGATGAATAAGTCTACTTTTTTGAGAAGTTCTAGTTGTGGAACATAGTTGTAAACTCTAAAATTATCTGGTATTTCACCAAGTGTAGATATATCTGTTTTGCTACCAACAGACATTACAACAATAGTATCTTTTAAGTCTTTAAATGCTTTAAAGCTTTCTTGGTATAAATTATTATTTGTATTTGCTATTGTTCCAAGGGATATATATATAATTTTTCTACCGTTTAAATTTTCAATTTCAAAGTCTATATTTTCTTTTCTATTTGCAATTGATGGTCCAACAAATTTATATTTTTCATTAAAATCCCAAATTCTTGGTTGGAAATATGATGAAGTGTATACAATGTTTATGTTTGATTTGTTGAAAAGTAGACATTTTGCATAATCCATTTTAAATCCAACATTATATTTTTCTTTCATTTCAAGCATTCTTTTATGGACATCTTTACTTTTAGGGTTTTCTACCATTTTTAAGTTACACATTGTTAAATCAAAAAGTAATCTTCTTGAAAAGGCAAATGTAGTAATTGAACGAATAGAATAAGGTATTTCAAGAAGTTTTTTTATTTTATCTCCTATATTGATCATAGAATCATAAACAATATAATCATATGAATCTTCTTTTGTTTCAAAAAGAACTTTTAGTAAACCATTGCATACACTCGTTAAGTGATCAAAAGAATTTATATGTTCACCTCTTAATGCTTGTTCAGGACCAATAGCATCGTAAGGTATAAAGTGTGCTCCTGTTGGAGCTATTTTACCTCTAAATTCTTCTGTACAATAATAAAAAATCTCGTCACCACTAGCTATTAGTTCTCTAACAAGTCCAATAGTTGGATTTACATGTCCATGTCCTGGAAATCCTAAAAATAATCCTTTTGCCATAATAAAACCTTCCTTTATCTTTTGTTTTTTCTTCTTTTGTAAATTATCAAACTGATTATTAAAATTAAAATTATAATTAATAGGCATGAAATAAATATTATGTCATCATACTTAGATAAATTTTTTAAATAAGATTTGTAATCACCTATGGAGTAGCCTATTACGAAAAAGAAAGCATTCCATACAATAATTCCTATTGAAGAATATATTGTGAAAGGAACGACAGGTATTCTTTCTACACCTGCTATAAGTGACACATAAACCCTAATAAAAGGTATAAATCTAGACCATAGTGAAACTATATTTCCATTTTTTTTGAACCAGTTACTTAATTTATCTAGTTTTTCTTCATTTTTGTAAAGCTTTTTTCTGATTAAGTTGTTAGCCCAGTTATTAAAAAAGTAACCAACTGCATACATTGCTAAAGTTGCAAGTATACTACCAAGGTTTAATAGAATAAAAGAAATCCAGACATTTAGTCCACCTTTCTTTACCATAAATCCAGCAAGTGGAATTAAAACCTCACCTGATACTGGTAATCCTAAGAATTCTAATGCTCCTGCAACAAAAACACCAGGATACCCTAAAACTGTAATTAAATAAACAGAGAAGCTCATAATCTTATCAACGATTGAATTCATAAAATTAACCTCTTATGATATAAATTGAAGCTATAAATAGTTTTATATAAATATTTAAATAAATAAATATGAATAAAATATTAACTATATTAATATTTTACCTAATAATGAAAGAAAAATAGATTTTTTTTGAAAAAAATTTTATTACAGAAAATATTTATAAGTTTATAAATTCATAAATATACATTAATAATGCATAAAAATTCATATATAAGTATAATTATAAAGTATGAAAGGTGATAAGCGATGAAGATAAGGGGGAATAAATATGCCTATTAATTTAAAGGGGAAAAGTTTTTTAAGTTTAATGGATTTCAAGCCAAGTGAAATAAGATATCTTTTAGATTTATCTCATGACTTAAAAGCTAAAAAAAGAGCAGGTATCAAAGGGGACTTACTTGAAGGTAAAAATATTGTATTACTATTTGATAAAACATCAACTAGAACAAGGTGTGCTTTTGAAGTTGGGGCGATGGATGAAGGCGCTAGAGTTACATTTTTATCTAACTCTCAAATGGGTAAAAAAGAGAGTATAGAGGATACTGCAAGAGTTCTTGGAAGAATGTATGATGGAATTGAATTTAGGGGATTTGAGCAAGAGACAGCAATAAAACTTGCTAAATATTCAGAAGTACCAGTTTGGAATGGGCTTACAGATGAAGATCATCCAACTCAGATACTAGCTGATTTTATGACTATGGAGGAAAAAATCAATAAACCACTTAATAAGATAAAACTTGTTTTTGTTGGTGATATAAGAAACAATATGAGTTATGCACTTATGTATGGAGCTGCAAAAATGGGGATTAATTTTGTTGCACTTGGACCAAAGGAATTACTTGTAGATACTGATATTATTAAAAAAGTTAAAGAAGTTGCTAAAGATACAGGTGCTAAAATAGAGATAACATATGATATTAATGCTATAAGGGATGCTGATGTTATTTATACAGATATTTGGTGTTCAATGGGTGAAGAAGATAAAATTATTGAAAGATATAATCTTTTGAAAGATTATAAAGTGACAAAAGAAATGATGAGTCTTACAGGAAATAAAGAGTGTCTTTTTATGCATTGTCTCCCTGCTTATCATGATTTTAATACAACAGTAGCTAAAACTGCAAAAGATAATTTGGGTATTGATATAAGAGAAGTTGATGATGAAGTTTTTAGAAGTAATAATTCAGTTGTTTTTGATCAAGCAGAGAATAGAATGCATACAATTAAAGCTGTAATGGTTGCTACAATAGGGAAATAATTTATAGAGTTTATACTTTGAGTTATTAAGTATAGACTCTTTTTTTATTTTCTAAAATTAAATTAAAAATACTTGTTATTAAATGGTAAAAAATGGTAAAATAAATATAAATATTAGTATATGTTTTTTAGGAGAAAATTATGAACGTTAGTAGTAATGAGAAAGAAAGATTTAGTGATTTTTGGGTATTTATGTTTTCTCTCATGGTAGGTTATTTAATTTACTTTTTTGTAGGAACTAAGATTACAAGTGAAATAGTAGAGGATAAAGAGGTAGCTGGATTTATAGGTGTGTTCTTTATGACAACTTGTATGAGTATTATATATATGATATTGAACTTCATGTTAGAGAGACGTATGCCAAGATTTTTTAAATATGTTCTGTGGGGACATTATTATGCATTATTTATTATAGTGTTTTTTTGTTTAAATATTGGACAAAGTGAATTTGTTATAAATCCTTTTGATGATTTAAATTATACAGGAGCACAGTATGGTGTATTAATTTTTAGATGTGTAACTTTATTTATACCAATTGGTTACTTAGTTAGAAAAGAAGTCTTTATTAAAAGTTGTAGTTTTATGTTATTATTTATTTTAACAATGGAATTGTCGCAGTATGTTTTTAGACTTGGAACTTTTAATGTTAGTGAAATTGGATTTAGTATGATAGGAGTATGTATTGGATACTTTCTATTTCAAAAAAGAAAGAGTAAAAAGAAAAGAAAGCGTACTTAACAAATTAAATAAAAAACAAAAGAGGAGATTTAGATATGAATATGAAGGAGATACTAACAAGGATAGGCCTGTTTATTGTATCTGTATTTATTGCTATTATAATCTATGAGACATTTGTAAAATGGGGTGTCACAAACTTTATATTAATCAAAATGAATGATATAAGAGGAAAAATTATAATGGACTTTTTAAGAGTTGGAACAGTAGTTTTAATTTATGCACTATTGCTTTTATCAGTAGGGTTAAGAGTTACTAAGCCAGCACAAACAATTTTATGGATAGCATATTTTGGAACTATGTTTTTACTTCTTTTTGCAAGAAAAACACAGTATGGAGAGGTAAATCTTGATCCGTTTAAAATAATTCAGGAACTTCATGGAATAAGAAATAAAATTTATTTTGTTGGTAATGTTTTATTCTTTATACCTTTTGGATTCTTATTTAGAAAACTTAATTTCTTTATAATGCTTTTAGTGGGATGTTGTATGGAGTTTACAATAGAAATGATGCAACATATAACAAGAAGAGGTGTTTTTGATATTTGTGATATCATGATAAATATGACAGGAATAGTTGCTGGATATATACTTTTTCATATAGTTAAATTTATTTTAGATAGAAAAGAAATAAGTAGACGTAGAAGAAGAGGATAATTTTAAAAAATATTATAAAAGTTATATATTTTTTTGATGAGCACTTAAGCTAGTTTAAACCTAGTTTAGGTGTTTTTTGTTGTAGAAAAATAGCATAATTTAGAAAAAAAACAAGATGAAAGATTGACATAAGAACAAATGTTCGATATAGTATATTAAAGAACGAGTGTTCGAAAAAAGTTTTTTTATAAAATTAGTTATAAATTTATGGTTTACATAATATATATCAGATATAGTTTTTTATGAGGAGGATTTGTTATGAGAACAAACGTTATTTTAAAGATTAATTATAGAGTTGATGAGGATATGAAGAGGTATAGAAGGGAACATAAAAACACTTACTTAGATTTAGATTCATCAAAGTATCAATTATGGGCAGGGACATATAGAAGAAGGTGTGGATCTTTAATTGTTGAAGCTAATACATATGAAGATGCTAAAAAATTAGCTTTAAATAATCCGTTCATGGGTAGCAAATTTTATTCATGTGAAATACTAGATAGAAAAAAACTGCTAGAAGTTTCTTAATATATAATTTGTGAGATTTAAAATCTGATTTTATTAAAAAAATAAAAAATAAAAAATAAAAGTTAGTTAGAAAAAGCTTATCTCGAGTTATGAGATAAGCTTTTGTTATTAAATTTCATATTCAATTGATTTAATGACAAGTGCTAAAGATTCGGATAAATCAATGATTGTATTTTTTAAGGTAGAATCTTTAGAATTTATTATTTTAATCATTGGCCTTAATGGATATAAAGGGTGTGATTTTGTTACAACTCCAACAGAGTTATCGCTTAATTTAACTAAAGTTCCAATAGG
>JBOGAY010000157.1:0-6057 GCA_051655925.1 Sarcina sp.
CTTTTACAGTTAATTTCTCATTCATGAGTAAAACCTCCGTTTTTTAAGTCTTGATTACATACTCAATTTTCATTGGGGGATTATATAAGATAGTCGGGGGTATATCTTATTTGATTGAGTATGTAATTAAAACCTAAAGATTAGTGAGCCTATTTTATAAGTAGGCTCACATTGTATTTTGTACCTTCTCTTTTATATTCTTCTCTCATTTCTAGTAAGCAATCATCACATAAGTTCATGTGCCAACCTTTCATAAATTCATCTGCAAGTATCCATTTGGCCTTATGTTCTCCACACTCACATATAATGTAATTATCTTTTTTTAAAGGTTTTAAATCTTTGATTAATAAGTTTGTTTCTAATTCTAAAAGCTCTACTCCTAACATATTTCCTCCTACATAATTCTCATTATTATTACTTCAACAGTAAGTATTATTAATCCAATTAGTGTTAATTCAGCTATTACTTTCATTAAATCCCCCACATCCTTGCATAAACTTCAAGCCTTGCTAAACATTCATCATAACTGCCTTCTAAAATTAAACCTTTCACTTTGAATTGCCATATTCCATTAGCTAATTTTTTTTGTTTCAAAACAACCTCCTAATCCACACGTTATAAACGTTAAAAGTGTTTAAATTTTTTTAGCTCATAAAACCTAAATATATTCTACACGTTTTTGACGAGAAAGTAAATATTTTTTTTTAATTTATTAAAAAAAATTTACTTTTGATGATATAATTCACGTAATAAACGAAAATTGGAGTGGATTTATGAATATATTAGGGATTGTAGTTAAAAAATTAAGAGAAGAAAAAGGATACACTCAACTTGAGTTAGCAAAAAAAGCAAATATAGGTAGCGGTACATTAGGAGATATCGAAAGTGGTAGAAATAAGAGTACAGTAAAAACTTTAAATAAAATAGCTGAAGCTTTAAATTTAAATAAAGAAGAAAAAAATAAATTAGATGAAGCTTTTTTAGGAAGAGAAATAAAAAAAGAGAGTCTAATGGAACAATTAAAGGACCCGATAAAGATGATGGTTATTCCTGTTTATTCAAGTGTAGCAGCAGGAATGGGATATATACCTGATGCAGAACCTGTTGACTTTATAACTATTCCAGAAACTAGTGGAGAATGTGTAGGAATTAAAGTTCAAGGTGATAGTATGGAACCGACGTTTTATACGAACGATATTGTAGTATTAAAAAAAGATGTTGAGGTTGGATTAGGAGAAATTGGTGTATTTTTAAATAAAACATCTGGAGAATCACTTGTAAAAAGGTTAAAAAAGAAAAATGGAATTTTTGTTTTAGAAAGTGATAATCATATTTTTAGAGATATAGAGGTAAAATCGGATGAAATATGTTGTTGTGGAAAAGTTATAAATGTAGTTAAGAAAGATTTGAAAAAAAGAGTAAATCCATTACAAGAATTATTAGATGATATTCCAGCTGATAAATTAGCTTTAGCAGAAAAGTTGTTGAAAACTTTAATACCAGATGAAGAGAAAAAGTAATTAAAATTTATTTGTATGAGGAGTTTGTTTATAAATAATTAAAAAATCCAAAAAAGGAAGTGGGAAGAGTCATGAAGGTTTATTTTTACAATATTCATATGTATTATAAGGGAAGTAAAATAGATGAAGATTTAAAAGAATTTTTTAAAAGGATTTTAACTGTAAGAAAAGAAGATAGAATAAGAAGGACATTTAAAAATTACCCTATTTTAATAGAAAGTAAGAGGGAAATACCTGGAAAGTTAGGAGTTTCATTTTATAAATATAGGGAAGATTATAAACCTTTTATTGAAGATGAAAATGGAAACATAGAACAAATTGAAAAAGATGTTATAGAAATAACAAATTGTATTTTAGATTATAATTATAATATAATTGCAATTCAATATCATTTTGAAGGTGTCAAAGAATCTGGAATTACATCTTATTTAAATAGCTTTATAGAGAATAAAGAGTTTGAAATAAAAATAGAAAAAATATATGAAAATTTTGATTTAAATTATATATTGAATTCGGATAGGATAACAAGCATAGAACCATTAGTAAAAAACAACTCAATTTCTAATGGATTTACTGCATCTGGATTGATGAGTTCGGTATCAAGTTTATTATCTAGTAATGAAGAAATTTCTCCTAAAGTTAATTTTGTTATAAAAAATACTAAAAGAAATGGGAGTTTTTCAGGAAGTTCTTTGAGAGCTTTTATAGATGCGTTAGAATCTGAAACTTTAGATTGTGATGTTGAAAGTATTATAGTAGAATATGTTCGTAATGGAAAATTAGAAAGAACAGATATTCAAAATTTAAGAAAACAATTGTACGTAGAAATTTTGAAAGGTGAAAAAAATCCTTCAATAGAATATATTTATGTAACTTTAGAAACAGAATATCAAGAATATTTAAAAATAGCAATAAGGTTATCAGATGAATTTTCTAAAAATTTGAGTAGACCAAATGAAGTATATATATTAAAAGAAATACCTGACGAAAGATATAAAGTAAATAGATAGGATTTTGTTAATGTTAAAATAGTTAAGGAGGGAAATCATTATGAAGAGTGAAGATGTAGCTACAAAAATAATAGGTTTTTTAGAATTTTGGCTACCTTTAGTTGTTATCATATTGGCTGGAATTCTTCTTGCATTTACAGATAAATTACACCAAATAGTAAATTTGAAATTTCTTTTAGATTTACTAGAATATTTAGGAAAAGAAATTACAAATCTTTCAGGAATGATTGCAACAATAGCGACAGTATTTTGTGCGATAGTATTAACATCATTAAGTGTTTTTGGTTCTACTGTATCACATTCAATAGTAATTTTATCGAAAGATAAAAACACTGTAAAGAAGTTTATTTTATATGCTTGCTCAGCATTAACTGGAAGTGCTATTTTATTTATTATTTCTGTAATCTCACCATTTATAAATTTAAAATTTTATGTTTGGATTTTTATATTTACATTTTGTTCTATATGGGCATATACAACTTCAAGTATATATTTATTTTATTTAAATATAATAAATGTTCGTGAAGAAAAACAAAGTAATGAAAGTCTATTGGGAGAAGTTAGATCTATAAAAATAGATTTAAGAGCTTTAAAAGATACGATGTGTGATTATAATAAAAATAAAAAGTAGCTATTATGGCTACTTTTTTTATAAATATTATTTTAAGGTTTTAGTAATTTTTTATAGTAGTTTATATGTTTAATTATTTATATTTATTTTTAGATTATAATCTATAAAATACTCCCCATCTTCTTCAACGGTAATATCACTTTTTAATTTTTCACCCTTTTTTCCAATTATTTTTTGAACATTTTCTGGTTGTAAAAAAACATAGGGGCTAGTAATTATAATAGTATAATAGCCCTTTTTTAATCGATTACCTTTATCTGAGAAAGGGCCAGCGATAAAGGAACCATCTTTTAAAATTGTGACTCCATTTTGAGCGTTGTATTTAAATTTATCATTTTCTAATTCAACTGTAAGTTCTGTTCCTTGAGGAAGATTTGAAAAGCCATGAATCTCCAATTTACCATTAGTAGTAAAATATTCGATTATAATTTTTGCTCCAATATTATCAATAGAGTCAATCTTTATTTTATTTATATTGTCTTTATTTTTTTGATTAGTATAGTTTTCTAAATAAAAGTTTCCTTTAGAGTCTTCTTTTAATCTATCAGAATATTTTGGATTATTTATAAGTGTATAATAAAGAATATTGACTTTCATATTTGGATTGGAATTGTTATTATTATTAGATGTTGCAAAAGCACCACTTCCTAATTTCATGTTTGGTAGATAAAAATGAATAAAATAATTTTCATAACCAGGATTATTCATTTTTTCATTATAAGCAATTTCTTGCATTATTTTTTCATTTGGAAATTCACCATTAGTTATAGGAATCTCAAAATCTACAGCATATTTCATTTTGGGAACTATTTCTTTGTTTAAAATTTTTTGATTATAATTAGAAAAAATATTGATATTGAACATAATAAATAATAAAAAAAATACTTTTTTTTTCAAATTAATCACTCCATTTTTTATAAAAATTAACTATGCTAAATAATACTTCATAAAAAAATAAAAGTCAAATTTGCTTAATAAAAAAATAAAAAATATTTACTTTATCGTTTAAAACGTGTATAATTTAGTTATATTTTTTAGGAGGTATTCTATGTTTGATGAAAAAGAAGAAGCATTAAAAATATATTCTAAATTAGAGAATCTAATTAAAACAAAAGGAATAAAAGCACAAGATATATCAAATTATTTAAAAATAAATAAACAAAGCGTTAGTAATAATAGACAATTGTTAAAAAGTGGAAAGCTTCCAAATGGAAGATTTTTAGTTGGGATATCTAAATTTTTTAATGAAAATTTTTTGTAAAAATATAACGTTTAAAACGTGTGAAGTAAAAATGAGGTTTTTTAAACTATAAAGTTTATACTGTAATTTAATTTTATAGTTTGGCCTACTTAATGTAGGCACTTGCTTAAAGCTCATAATGTGGGTTTTGAGGAGGTGAGAAAGTGGAGAAGATAGAATTTAATTCAGAAAAGCTACTAAAATTAAAAGAGGTTGCCTAGGCAACCCCTAAAAGATTATTTTGTATGTGATTGTGGGCAACAATAAGCACAACCGTCAGCATTATGATACCCTTTTTTCTTAGCAGCAGCAACTGCTTCGTATGGATAATCATATTCGCCTAAATAAACGATATTTGGATATTTAGTAGGCTTAGCATAATCACAAGATGATTTATGCACTTCATGAGTTACATTATTGATATAAAATGTCATAAATATTCACCCCCTATTAAGTATTTCCTTGGCCAAGGTAATATGAGTATACCTCGTGATAGGGGGGAAATCAACAAAGATAAAAAAGTAACTAACCTATGGAAATAGAAACTTGCTTAAAGCTCATAATGTGGGCTTTGGGGAGGTGAATAAAAAAGGAGCTTAAAAGCCCCTTTGAATATGAAAAAAGAAGATTGGTTACAATTAATAGCAATTTTATTGGTACTAAATCTATATGGGATAATTTTTATATTTTTATGGAAAATTTTATTTGTATGAATCACAACACACGGTTTTAAAAGCAATTCCTAAATTGGTTAAACGTAAATGAGATTTTTGTAATTGAAAATTTATATCAGGATGTTCTGTTTTTAAATCCTTTAAGGTTTCAGAATTATAAAAATGATCATAAAGATTTTTAGATGAAAGCTCATTTTCTTGGAGTGTAATTAATCCAAGGCGAATTAAATTATCGATAGAAATGCTATTTGATAAAGATTCTAAAATTATATCCGAAAAATAAAAATTTTTATGCCAAGCTGAGTAAGAACGCGATAATGTTAAATTTAAGTGTTTAGTAGTTTTTTCAGAATCTACGCTGATTATATGTACAATTGGAGATGTACTTTTTATAGAATTAATAATTTTAGCGTCTAATGGATTCATTTGTTTGATTATTTCAACAAATGAATGATGAATAATATTATTAAAATCAGAATTCATAGAAGCAGCAATTAAATTAGCAAACAGATTTCTAATATCTTCTTCTTCAATATAAAATTTAGAAGCTTCTAGTGCTGGACCTATAATACTTAAAGTAGGTTCTTGAAATTTATCAGATGAATTTTGTGACATTTTATTTTCAATACTTTCTTTAAAAATTTGTACATCTAAGTTATTTTTTAAAATTGATTTTTTATTCCAAGCTTCAATTTTATTTCCAACGGTAATGTCCCAAAGGTTATTGAAAGATTTAATGGGAGCAGGGAATAATTTAGCTCCTTCAATAAGTATGTTTGGATCAATGGACATATATAACAATCCTCCTATAAATTTATTTTGTTTTGTGGTGATTTCATTATAACTTTTTGGAGGTTTATATACAAGCCTACTTAGTGTAGGCATTTAATTGATACTCTTAACCCATAGCCAAGAACCTAAGGGTTGAGGGTAGCAATTAAATATAAAAATAAGAATGGAAGGTTCTTGGCAGTCCTTTCAT
>JBOGAY010000158.1:0-5214 GCA_051655925.1 Sarcina sp.
GGTCGTTATTTTTTTATGCAAAAAAGTTTCGTAAACCCCGAAAATAAATGATTTAAGAAAAGAAATAGTGTAACAAAGTTTACACTAACAACTCTATTTAGGGGGTGAAATTATGACTTTAAAAGAAAAATTTTTAGGTGAAGTTACTAAATTCAAAACTTATATGAAAAATTTAAAAGATAAATCTGATGAAAAAATAGAAAAGTTAAATAATAATGAAAAGACCAGAAGGATTAGAGGTAATAAATATTTTAAATTTTGGCCTTTAATAATTATAGCAATTACATTAATAATAATAATTGTAGGTATGAACATTATGAATGACACTAAACAGGAAGTAATAAATAAATTTACTTTAGCAGTAGAAAATAATAATCCTAGCAAGCTTCAGAGTATACTAAGACTTTCAAATGGTGAAGAAATAAGTAAAGCACAAACTATTCCTATTTTGAATTTTTTTGAATCTGATAAAAATAGAGTGAATGATGTTAAAAAAGCTCTTACTAGTGGAAGTGTAGATTGTTCTATGTCGCTGAAAAAAAATAAAAAATTAATAGGTGAAAATTATTACATAGAAGTAGCATATAAAACATTAACAATTGATTCAAATTTAGATAACACAAATCTTATTATAGATGGTCAAAACATGGGGAGTTTTAATAAACAAAAAACTTTGCAGTTAATTGCACCAGGAGAATATAAAATAGAGCTTGAACATAAAAATAAATATGCAACAATAAGTAAAAATAAAAATATTGATTTTACTAAAGATACAAAAATGGATTTAAATTTAGATGGTACTTATGTTACTGTTAGTAGTAATGTCCCACAGGCTACTGTATATATAAATGATGCAAGTACAGGTGTAGAAGCAAAAGACTTTATAGATATAGGACCTTTTCCAACAGACGGAACATATCAAGTAAGTCTTAAATACAATACACCTTTTGGAAGTGTTTCTAGTGATAAAGTAGCCATAAAAGACATTCCAGATATCAAACTTGATATACAACTTAAAAATTCAGGAATAGAAACAAGTTTAAATAACTTAATAGGTAAATTTTATGAAAATGTATTTAACGCAATAGATGTAAAAGATGCAAATAAAATAGAGTTTGCAAATGAAACAGCAAAAAACAAAATATATTCTGATATAAAAGAAAAAGGTTTTATACTTAAAAATGTTTATAAATTAAATAGTTCAAGTATAGATTTTTCTAAAAGTACAGTAGAATTAAAAGATGGTATTTATTATGCAAATATTGTCGCTAGCATAGAATATAATGTGAAAAAGGAAATTTTAGGAGTGCCATTGAAAAGTAATAATTATACTCAAAATTTCTTTACGAAAGCAAAATATCAAAATGGGAAATGGGAAATATATGAAATAGAAAATTTTGATTTAAAATCAGTTGATTAATACAAAGTCTTTAGAATTATAAAAGTTCTAAAGACCTTTTTTGTATAAAAATTACTATTTGAGCTAATAATTAACTAGAGGTGATATTAGTGGATATAAAAAAAATAATTATTTTTCTGATAATTATATATTTAATTGATAAAATTTTAGAATTTATCTTAAAAAAATCAGAAAAAGTAAAAGAGCAAAGTAAGAGAAAAATAACAATGCCAGCATTAAATTTACTAAGTTTATATTCTTATGATGATTTTAAAAAGTTAGTAAAGTATTATTTAGAAGAGCATGAGTTTGAAATTAAAGATGAGGATGGAGAATTTATATATGCTTTAAATGATACGAGTGAATATTTAATTTATTGTAAACAGGTAAAAGAATATACTGATAAAGTAACTAAAGAAGATTTTTATATTTTTATTTCAGAGCTTAATTCAAAATACTTAACTCAAGGAATAATTTTGAGCAATGGAGATTTAGAGGGAGATATAAAATTAAAAATAGAACAAGGGATTAGAGAACGAGATATAAAATATGTAGAAGGTAATGAATTTGTTAAAAAACTAAGAAAAATAAAAGAACAAAAACTGTATAAAGGAGAGTTGTAATGGGAGTTTTATATAATATAGGCAGTATGGATATATTTAGAAATTTAAGAATTTTATTATTAGTTATAAGTTTAATTATGAGCCTTACTGCTATTTTAAAATTAAAAAAAATAATTTCTAATTATAACTATATTAATAGGGAAATTAGTATGCTAGAAAATTTAAGCAATTTATCTGATGTTGAGTTTATATCTTGGGTAGAGGAATATTTAGTAAGTAAAGGCTATTATAATTTAAAGCATTTAGAAGATGAATTTTATATAGTAAACGATGGCGTAAAAAATAATTTGGTATTTATAGATAGAAAATATAATATATTAGATAAAGTAGAAGCGAAGTATATAGCGGGATATTCTTATACAAACAATTTTGATGCAGTAATAATTATAACAATGGGAGAGATTGACACTAGTTTTTATAAAATTTTAAATAATAAAAATTTATTGCATAAAAGTTTTTCAAAAGAAGATTTTAAGAGAGGTTACAAAGAATTTATAGTTGGTGATTTTTAAATAAAATGGGAATTTAAAACTAGAATAAACAAAAAGTTTACACAATATACACACGAAAAAAGTTAAAATATAGTACAATTTAGGTGAAATATAAAGTAATATGGGGGAATACATATGAAAAAGAAACAAATTTTAGCACTTACGCTTGGAGTTGTAATCTCTTCAATAATGATTGCAGATCCAACAATTGCAGTAGCTAAAACACAAGAAGAGATAAAAAATCAGATTGAAGCAAACAAGGATAAGATAGATAAATTAGAAGAGAAAAAAGATGGGTTGCAAGGAACAAAAAAAGAAAGTGCAGCTAAATTAGAAGAAGCAAAAGCTAATTTTAATAAGCAAAATGAGTTACTTACAAAAACAAGAAATGAGGTACTAAGCCTTGAGGAAGAAGTTAATAAGCTACAAAGTGAAATAGATGCTTTCGATGTTAAAATACAAACAGTATCAGGCGAAATAGTCAAAGTGAAAGAACAAATTAAAGAAAAAGAGGACGAGCTTCTTGTTAAAGAGGAAATTCTTGGGAGAAGAATGAGAAGTGCTTACATGAATAATGTAGGTGATAGAATGTTGTATATGATAATTGATTCGAAAAATTTAGGAGATTTAATTAGCAATATAACAAATATTAATATAATAATAAAGACAGATCAAGAACTTATGGCAGAGATAGAAAAAGATAAAGCAGCTATCGAAGTGGAAAGAAAAAAATTGGTGAAAAAAGAAGAAGAACTTACAGCTAATAAAAAATCTGTAGAGTCAACTCAAGCAAAAGTAATTGAATCTAAGACAAAGATGGAAGCGTTAGAAGCAGAATATGCAACTGAGGCTGCTAAACTTAAAGAACTTGAAGATGCTAGAAGTTCAGAGTATAACGCACTTACTGATGAGGAAAAGGCTATTCAAGCAGAAATAAGTAAGTATGAACATGATAATGTTAATCTAGAAGAGTATTTTAAAAATACTAGTGTGGGAACATCACCACAACCGCCAACGACTGGTGGTGGAACATCATCAGGAAATACTGGTTCATCAGGAAATACTGGTTCATCAGGTAGTGGAAGTGCTAGCACAAGTGGATTTATTAAGCCGTTAAGTGCACCTGTAACATCATCATATGGACCAAGAACACATCCGATAACAGGTAAGCCAGGAACATTCCATAGAGGAATAGATTTTGGTGCAGCAGGAGGAACTCCTATTAAGGCGATAGCAGGGGGGGTTGTTACTACTGCAGGGTGGAATAATTCATTCGGAAATATGGTTATAGTTGATCATGGAAATGGATATACAAGTCTATATGCACATGCAAGTTCATTAAATGTTACAGCAGGACAAAGAGTAAGTCAAGGACAGGTACTTTCATTTGTTGGATCAACAGGTAATAGTACAGGTAATCACTTGCATTTAGAAATGCGATATAATGGAACTCATGTAAATCCAGCAAATTATATATTTTAATGAAAATACCCTCGTTAATTTCAACGAGGGTTTATTTATTTTATAATTCTATAGCAGTTTCTAAAGCAATTTTCATCATATCTAAGAATGTATTTTGTCTTTCTTCTGATGATGTATCATCACCAGTTACTAAGTGATCACTTATTGTTAATATAGTAAGTGCATTAACATCATATTTAGCAGCAAGTGTATAAAGACCAGATGTCTCCATTTCTACTGCTAAAGTACCAAAGTTAGCCCATCTTTTCCAAGCTTCAGTATCATCATTATAGAAGCTATCAGCGCTAAATACACTTCCAACTTTAGGGGAATACCCATTAGCTAGAGCATTTGCATATGCTTTTTGCAATAAGTCAAATGATGCAGCAGGTGCAAAATCACAACCTTTGAACCTAAGTTTATTCATAGCAGAATCAGTATGTGAAGTCATTGCTAATACGATATCTCTAACTTTAACCTTTTCAGTTAAGCCTCCAGCAGTTCCAACTCTTATTAAATTTTTTACATCATATTCTCTAATTAATTCATTAACATAGATTGATAATGAAGGAAGTCCCATACCTGTACCTTGAACAGAAATTCTTTTACCTTTATAAGTACCTGTAAAACCAAGCATACCTCGTACAGTATTATAGCAAGAGACATCTTCTAAAAATGTTTCAGCTATAAATTTAGCTCTAAGTGGATCACCAGGTAACAGGATAGTTTCAGCTATTTCACCTTTTTTTGCTTCAATATGAACACTCATCTTTTGTCCTCCTAAATAATAAAAAGTATGAATAAGTTATTTATAGCTTTTGATAACTTATTATGATACTATTATACTAATAAAATAAATGAATTAATAGAGAATGGAGTATTTATTTTATTTAAAAATTGTAAACTTTTAAAGGAGACTTACGTATGCTAGAAATTAAAAAAAATTCTTTGCTTGATAGTATAGAGTATGAAGATTATGATGTTAATGTGGTTAAGCTTACAATAGAAGAACAAATAGAGTTAGGTCTTATAAAAAAATCATGTTGTGGAAGTACTAATGGATGCTCAAAGGAGAGGAGTAAAGGAAGTTGTTGTGAAAATAAAGGTGGCTGTTGCTCTTAATGTAGATAATTAAAGAATATAAATAATAAATTTTAGTAATTTGGATTTAGATAATGAAAAAATTATTATAGATTATAGAAAGCATTAATTTAATGTAAAAAAGAAGCTTGATTAAATC
>JBOGAY010000159.1:0-4549 GCA_051655925.1 Sarcina sp.
TAATCATATCCCTCATTCTTTATTTGAGCATCACTATTGAAGTCTCCTAAAACTATGCATTTTTTGTCATATCTTATAAAATCACTTAATTTATCAATTTGCTCGTTAAGTGGCTCATCTTTATCACCCCACCAGCCTAAATGACATGTACAAACTGTAATCTTTTCATTATTATAAAGTATATTTGCTTTTATAACTTTTCTGCTTTTCCAATTTTTTATACTACTGCTTCTAGATACATATTTTGTCTCAATATCTAAAAGTTTATGTTTACTTAAAATAGCTATTCCTTCCTCAAAAGTATCATAACCAAATTTTCCATAGTCCCAAACAAAATTATAGTCATTACATCCAATTTTTTTTAATTCAGAAAGGAGGATAACTATAAAGTTATCCTCTTTTAAAATGTTTTCTGAATCAATATATTTTGAATTTATGCTTTGACTAACTTCTTGAAGTGCTATGATATCATAATTTTTTTCAGCTACTACTTTCGCTAAATATTTTATCTTTTTAAGTTGCTCCTCTTCTTGCCATGAATGACAATTTAAAGTTAGTATTTTCATTTTAAACTCCTAACGCATCTTGAACTTCTGATTTTATAACATCAACCTTTGGTCCATATACTGCTTGTATTCCTTTATCTTTAACAATTAATCCAATTGCCCCTGTTTTCTTCCACTCTGCTTTACTTCCAACTTTAGCTGTATCTTTAACTGTAACTCTAAGTCTTGTCATACAAGCATCTACATCTTCTATATTTTCTCTTCCACCTAAAAGCTCTATTATCTTTTCAGCTTTTTCACTTCCAGAAACTTCATTATTTGAACTCTCTTCATCACCTTCGTTATCAATGTAATTACCTTTACGCCCTGGTGTTGGAATATCAAATTTCTTAATTACAAAATTAAATACTGCAAAATTTAATCCAAAGAAAGCTAAGCAAGAAACTACAAAGTTTATTAAATCTCCAACAAGCCCTGCATTAATAAGCATTGGTGTTCTTGTTAAAAATTCTATTAATCCAAATGCATGAACTCTAAGATTTATAATATCTGCAAGTGCAAATGCAAGTCCTGTTAAAACTGCATATATTACATAAAGTATTGGTGATATAAACATAAACATGAACTCAATCGGCTCTGTAACTCCTGTTAAAATAACTGCTAAAATAGCTGTTAAGAAAATTGTTTTATATTTTTTCTTTTTATCTTTATCTACATTTTTGTACATTGCAAAAGTAACTCCTGCTAATGATGCTGTTGATAAGATAACTTGTCCCGCTTTAAATCTAGCTGGTGTAACTGTTTCTAATAAATCATTATAAGCTGCCATATTTCCAGCACCTTTAAAGTTAATAAGATCACTTATCCAAGCAAGCCATAAAGGATCTTGTCCTGCAACTGCTGTACCCGCTGCTGCACCTGTTGCAATTTGATACACTCCACCTAATTCTGTATAGTTTATAGGTACAGTAACCATATGATGTAATCCAAAAGGAAGTAATAATCTTTCTAATGTTCCAAAAATAAATGGTGCTACAACTGGTGCTGTATCTTGTGAACTTGCTATCCATCTCCCAAATGAATTTAACCCAAGTTGTGCAAAAGGCCATATTAAAGCAAGAATAACCGCTGTTACTACTGAACCTAAAATAACTACAAATGGTACAAATCTTTTTCCATTAAAGAAAGCTAAACTTTGTGGTAATTTACTAAAATTATAATACTTATTATATAAAGTAGCTCCAAGGAATCCTGAAATAATTCCAACAAAAACTCCCATATTAAGTGCTGGTGCACCAAGAATACTTGTAAAGTAATCTTTAACTAATAAGTCCGCTCCAAATATTGAAGGCACTACTGCATTTGGATCTGCAAGCATTCCACTATTAACCGCAAATATTGCTCCTGTAACTCTATTGATAAGTATAAATGCTATAAGTGCTGCAAATGCTCCACCAGCTTTTTCTTTAGCCCATGAACCCCCTATTGCAACTGCAAATAAAATATTAAGATTCCCTATAATTCCCCAACCGATATCTTCAATAACTCTAGCTATTGTATCAATAAATGCTATATCTACATACATTCCTATAAGTTTCCCTATTGATATCATAAGTCCTGCTGCTGGCATAACAGCTATAACAACTAATAAAGCTTTCCCAAACTTTTGCCAAAAATCAAATGATAATAATTTACTTTTTTCCTTTACAGCTTGCATTTTAATTCCCCCTATTAATTTAATTTTTAAATTTTATACATTCTGCATTCCCAAGGTTCTAAGTTCATTTCTTTTTTCACAGTAAAATCTTTTTCTTTATAATTTGATATTACTAAATCTTTATTTTCTAAATCTATATCAAACTTTGTAACACACTCTAAATCACTTAAATTACAAATAATAATATACTTTTCATCATTCAATTCTCTAATATATGCAAATATATTTTCGTCGTCTTCTAAAATTAATTTATAATCTCCATAAATTAAAACTTCACTATTTTTCTTTATAGAAATAATTTTTTTATAAAAGTTAAGAACAGATTCCTCATCTTTAGATTCAAATTCTACATTTATTTTATTAAAGTTTGGATTTATTTTCATCCATGGCTTACCACTTGTAAAACCAGCATTTTTAGAAGCATTCCACTGCATAGGAGTTCTTGCATTGTCTCTTGAAATAGCATGTACATATTTCATCGCTTCATCATGTGATAATCCTTCTTTTATTCTTTCTTTATATATATTAATTCCTTTAACATCATCATAATCTTCAATATTGTCAAATTTAACATTAGTCATTCCAAGTTCTTGTCCTTGATATATAAAAGCTGTTCCCTTTTGCATCATATAACACATAGCAAAAGATTTAGCACACTCTTCTCTATACTTTTCATCATTTCCCCAAGTTGAAACAACTCTTGGAATATCATGATTTTCTATAAATAAAGCATTCCACCCATCTTTGCTTAATGTATTTTGCCACTTAGTTAAAACCTTTTTGTATGATTTAACATTAAACTTTAAATCATTTTCATAATCCCAAAGTTTTAAATGTTCAAATTGGAATAACATATTAAACTTACCTTTATCTTTTCCAACCCAAAGATCTGCCTCACTTGAAGCTACACCATTAGCTTCTCCAATAGTCATAATGTCATATTTACTAAATGTATTTTCCTTTAATTCACCTAAAAATTTATGAATGCCTTCAACATTCATATGCTTATCAAAAGATGATACATATTTTTCATTATTGGGATTTGGCATATCTAAAAGACCTTTTTCTTTTTTAATATGACTTATAGCGTCTACTCTAAATCCATCTACACCTTTATCAAGCCACCAATTTACCATTTTATATAATTCTTGCCTCACTTCTTCATTTTCCCAATTTAAATCTGGTTGCCTTTTAGTAAATAAATGTAAAAAGTATTCTTTTGTTATTTCATCATACTCCCAAGCTGATCCTTTAAAAATACTCTCCCAATTATTTGGCTCCTGATTATCTTTACCCTCTCTCCAAATATACCACTCTCTCTTTGGATTATCTTTTGAACTTCTAGACTCTAAAAACCAAGGATGTTCATCACTTGTGTGATTTATAACTAAATCAATTACAAGTTTCATTCCTCTTCTATGTGTCTGCTCCATAAGTTCATCGAAATCATTCATATTTCCAAAATCACGCATTATATCTGTATAATCACTAATATCATACCCATTATCATCATTTGGTGATTTGTACATAGGACAAATCCATATAACATCAATTCCTAAATCTTTTATATAATCTAACTTTTCAGTGATTCCTTTTAAATCTCCAATTCCATCTCCATTAGAATCATTAAAACTTCTTGGATATATTTGATATCCAGCCGCTTCTTTCCACCATACCTTTTGCATTTCAACTACCTCCATTTAACGCAAACGATTGCGTTATTTCTAAAAAAAATATATATAAATCGTTTTCACATCTTATCTATGTATTTATAATATCAGTTTTATTTATCTAAAACAAGCATTTTTTTACAAATAAAAGTATTTTTACAATTTATTCTTAAATTACGATAGTATTTTTACGCAAACGATTGCTCTAAATATAAAAAGAGAAACTCTCTATATGAAAGTTTCTCTTTTTATAATATTACATTTAACTATTCTATGCTTATTACTTATAAGCTCCCCCTCTAACTCTTCTATCAAAAGCTCTGCTGCATTGTAGCCAAGCTTATCCGAATTGATATCTACAGTAGATAGCTTTCTTTTTTGATATTCCCCTAGTGGAATATTATTAAATCCTATTATATCTATTTGTTTATTAATTTCATCTAAATATTCTAATGCTCCAATTGCAAGTAAATCATCCGCTGCAAATATACCATCTATTTTTATTCCTAAATTATCTATTTTCTTAATCATCTCATATCCTACTTTTTTACTATATGAACTCCCTTGCATAATAAGTTCTTTTTTTAAATGGATACTATTCATTTCAAATGCCATTTTATAACCTTTTAATCTGTCTTTTGAAACATTCCATTCTT
>JBOGAY010000160.1:0-6838 GCA_051655925.1 Sarcina sp.
AAGTGCTAAAGATACTAATCGACCAAGGCTAACTGAATTACTCGATTATGTTAGAGATGGTGATACTATAGTAGTCCATGATTTTAGTAGATTAGCTAGAAGCACAAAGGATTTATTGAATATAATTGAATTATTAGAAAAGAAAAAGGTTAATATAGTAAGTGCAAAAGAAAACCTAGACAGTAGTACAGCAACCGGTAAACTTATGCTTACAATGATTGGTGCTATAAATGAATTTGAAAGAGCAAACCTTTTAGAAAGACAGAGAGAAGGTATTGCACTGGCAAAAGCAGCCGGTAAATATAAAGGGCGTAAAGAAGTTCAAATTCCAAATTTTGTTGAATATTATAATAGATACTTAAATAGAGAATTTACTAAAGTAGCTTTAGCAAAGGAGCTTAATATTAGCAGAAATACTTTAGATAAACTCATAAAAGAATATTTAACTAATAAAGATAATATATCGTTGGATGAAAGTTAGTATAAGAAAATTTTTGTTATAGATCCTACTTTAGAAGACATGATGATTAATGCAAGGTTAGCTGAAGATTTTGCAACTAGGATAAATGCTTGGCCTATGAATAACAAAAACTGATCTGGAAAATCTAAATGACTATATTAAACCAATAATTAAGGAGGTTTTAAATATTCAAGGATTAGATAGAATAAAGTATATTTATATGATGATGAAATAGCTGAAGCACATGGATATTTAAAGAAAGGATTACCTTTTTGTGTAAGGCATGCTTGATGATATCATATGATAAAACACTATTTAAATAAAACAGGTAAATCAATTAATAGATGCAACATTAATACCTTCTGAAGAAATAAAAAAAGATTTATTTAAGTTTTGGAAATATCAATCATGTTACTAACTAATAATGTTTCAGGAATTAAAAGTCGGTTTGAAAAGCGATTTTTTTTTCTAGATTATTGTGAATTTTCTTGCGAAAGTGCTTGTAATTTTCAGTGTGAAAATATTTTTTGTACCTCAAAAGCGAACTTAATGAGTTATCAGTCTTTTTTATTTATACATTTTTATTAATATACTTGAAAGCTCTATAATAACAAAAGGACATAGCTATGTGTTAATTACAAGAAACGAAATAAAGTATAGATATCAACTAATATTGTCCCGTTTGTATATACTTTTGTCCCAAAAGGTGATAAAATTAATTTAGTAGAGATAGGAGGTGTATTTTATGAAAAAGCAAAATGTATTAAATTTAATAAAATATCATGTTGATAAAAATGAAAATGCATTTAGGAATGAGGCAGTAACTATAGCTAGATACTTTGATAGCATAGGGGATTATCAGTTAGCAGAATACATTATGGCATTAATTGCAGAATCCAACTTATATACACCACAAGCTAGTGATTTTGAAAGTGAATTTTTGAAACAACTTGACATAAGGAGCATGGAACCACTTAATTTGCCAATTGAAATTTCAGATGATATTAAAGGTATTATAAATGCTGTTAATCATAACGTAGGAATAAATAAATTTTTATTTGAAGGTTTACCAGGTAGTGGGAAAACAGAAGCAGCTAAACACGTCTCACGTTTATTAAAACGAACATTATATTATGTGGATTTTGAAAATCTTATTGATAGTAAATTAGGTCAAACAAATAAAAATATCTCAAATGTATTTTCTGAAATAAGCAAAATTCCACATCAAGATAAAATTGTAATTTTATTTGATGAAATTGATGTTATAGCTATGGATAGAATAAATAGTAATGATGTGCGTGAGATGGGGAGAGTTACGTCCACTGTCTTAAGAGAATTAGATAGATTGGTTGATTTAAATAAAGAAATAGTTATTATTGCAACTACAAACTTATATTCAAATTTTGATAAGGCATTAATAAGAAGATTTGATGCTGTGATTAATTTTAATCGTTATAGTAAAGAAGATTTGATAGAGGTTGCAGAATATTATTTTTCATGTTTTATAAAAAACTTTAAGGAAATTTCAAAGGATACAAGACTTTTTAAAAAAATATTAAGAACAGCATTTGAATTACCTTATCCTGGAGAACTGAAGAATGTTATCAAAACAGCATTAGCTTTTAGTGATGTAAATGCTGAATATGATTATTTAAGAAGATTATATAATAGTTTGATTGGGAATATTGATCAAATCAGTATAGATAATTTGAATAGTCAAGGGTTTACGGTAAGAGAAATAGAAAAATTAAAAGGTGAATCTAAAAGTAATGTATCCAGGAAATTAAATAAGGGGGAAAGTGAGAATGAATAGTATACTAGAGCTAAAGGGAAAGCGATTTGTGCAGGCATCTAAAACAGTTAATGGTGGTGGTGCTGCAATGAACAGTAAAATGATAGTTGATGAAAATCATTTAAACAAACTGATTTCTCAATTGGAACAAATAAGTCAATTTTGGGAAACTGAAAAAAAGCCTTTTTCTGGAGTTTTGATTAGTGTACATTATAATAAAATAGTTGCAAAAAGCAATCGAATTTCAGGATTATTTAAAGGTAGCAAGTCTAATTTAGCTATTGTAGGTGCAAAATTTAATCAAGATAAGAATAAGCATATTATTACGTATTTTTTAGATATTTCTGATTTGAAAAGTAGTATTATGCTTATTGCTGAAGTAAAAAAAATATTAAATACTTATTTTAAAGGAAATATTGATAAGGCTATTTTTGATGATAATAAGGTAATTGGTAAAATTCCATTTAATACTTTACCAATTAGTAGATCTAAATTTAAACAAATAATTGCTGATACTTCATATATTGATGATTTTGAAATAGAACAACCAACTAAGCTACTAAAGCAAAGCATTATAACTTTATATAATACTTGTATTGATGCAAAAACATTGTTGAAAAATATAGGTATAGATATTTTGAATAGTAGAATATTAGATAATCAGACAGTATATTTAGATGAAAATCAATCAAAATATTTATTTGAGAGAGCGCCATATCTTGTCTCAATGGCAACAGAGGATTTAGCAGAGTTAACACCAGATGATTTTATTAAAGAATATCAAAAAAGTACAATAGATATACCATCTCCAACTATTGAACCTACTATAGGTGTTATAGACACGTTGTTTGATGAGCGAGTTTATTTCAATGAATGGGTAGAATATCATGATATGCTTGATGAAAATTTACCTAAAATTCCCGAAGATTATCGTCATGGAACATCAGTATCTTCTATCATTGTTGATGGTTCAAAATTAAATCCATGGTTAGATGATGAGTGTGGTAGATTTAAAGTGAGACATTTTGGGGTTGCAATTGGTTCACGTTTTTCTTCATTTACCATAACTAAACAAATTAAAGAAATTATATCAACCAATAGGGACATTAAAGTATGGAATATATCTCTTGGTAGCAATCAAGAGATAAATGATAATTTTATATCTGCTGAAGCTTCAGTCCTAGATCAAATTCAATATGAAAATGATGTAATTTTTGTTATTGCAGGAACCAATAAGCCTAGTATGGATATTTCAAAAATTGGATCACCAGCAGATTCTATAAATAGTATAGTGGTAAATGCTGTTACCAAAAGCGGACTATCAACTAAATATACAAGAAAAGGATTGGCTTTATCATTTTTTGCTAAGCCAGATATAAGTTATTATGGTGGAAGTGAAGAACAATATATTAAGGTTTGTGAACCGTTAGGTGTAGCATATGTTGCTGGAACTTCTTTTGCAGCACCATGGATTTCTAGAAAACTATCATATTTGATAAATGTTTTAGGGTTAAATAGAGAAATAGCAAAAGCATTGATTATAGATGCAGCTAGAAATTGGAATGAACGACCAGCGCCTGAAGAAGTAGCTTTATATGGACATGGAATCGTTCCTATTAAAATAACTGATATTATACAAACGAGAGATGATGAAATTAAGTTCTTAGTATCTGATGTAAGTGAAAAATGGAATACTTATAATTATAATTTTCCTATTCCATTAAAAGATGATAAATATCCATATATCGCAAGAGCTACAATGTGTTATTTTCCAATATGTGATAGAGCTCAAGGTGTAGACTATACAAATACAGAACTTAATCTTCATTTTGGTAGAATTAAAGATAATGGAAAAATGAATGAGATAAATAATGATAAACAAAATCAAGAAGAAATCGTATATACTGAGAAAATACATTTATTAGAAGGTGAGGTAAGGGAGAGGTTTAGAAAATGGGATAATGTAAAATATGTTGCCGAGAAGCCAAAAGATAGAATGATACCAAAAAAATCATATAATAATAAGAACTGGGGAATGGAGATAAAAACAAATAACAGATTAAATCCCAAGGATGGTATTGGAATTCGTTTTGGTGTTATAGTTACAATAAGAGAAATTAATGGTATTAATAGAATTGATGAATTTATCAAAAATTGTACTTTAAATGGATGGTTAGTAAATAGTATAGATATTAAGACTAGAGTTGATATTAACCAAAAAGTAAATGAAGATATTATATTTGATTAATACCATTAAATTATAATGATTTGATAAATTATATGATAAATCTGCACCTACAGTTATTAGGCTAAAGGATTCAATAAAAGTAACTTTTATAAAATAGCTATTGGCCCTGTAAATAATTTTGTGTAAAATGAATAAATAACTTCTTTTTGTATAGAATTTAGATACCAATAAATTACAAGAAGGAGTTGTTTTATTTATGACTAATATGTAGAAAGATTTTTTAAAAAACTATGTGAGGGAACAAAATTTACTAATAGGGGTCCCACCAACATTTCAGACAAAACACACTCTAAGACATAAAATGGATAAAAAATTAAACTTATTACCAACTTTAAGTATTTTTATGGTTTATTAATATTCAATGTTCTAAGTTTATCTGATTCAAAAGTATTTTTTTTATCAAAGTTATATTCACCAAGTAAATTAATAGGTTCCTAATGGAGATATATGCTTAAGTAAGCTTTTATCAAATGTATAACTCATCGTAGTTCCCTTATCAGTACCATAATATGGATTAGCGTCAGCATATAAAGATGAAACGCCAACCTTTACATGCATACTATCACTAGATGAAGTACTTTCATCACCCCAAAAAGCTGATAAAAATAATTTATTATGATAATTAACAAGAGTAGATTGTGCTTTTTTCATAAGATCATCGTATAATCTCCATTGAGCTACATTAGCCATTTGTTTATAAGATTTACCAGGCATTGAATCAGCCATTTTTGATTCATCTACATATTGACATAAGAGCAAGTTAAATCAAATGAATTCAAAAGAATCTATTTGATTTAAATGTATTTTTGCTTCACCTATATAGCAAATAGAAATAACACTATTTCCTTTAATAAATGTTTTAAACCTATATTTATTAAATTCATTTAATACACAAAAAGTTTTAAAGGATTTACTTAACCCTTCGCCAGTATTTTTGACATAAGCCTCTTTTCTAGTCCATATTTTATAAAAACGTAAATTCTTAAATTTTATTAATTTACTAAAAAAAATATATTTTATTTCTTTTGATACAAAAAAACGTTGTGCCAATTTTAAATTTGGATTTTTAACTTCCTCAATATCTATCCCAATAGAACTATCTCCGATAGCACAAATAACTTTATTATAAGAGTGTGATATATTAAAAAAGATATCTGGATGGTTTTCAAAATATGGTTTTCCATTTTTTGATTTAGCAAACATTAAATCTTGTTCATTAATCAAAAACTTTTTTTTAACTATTTCTATTAATAGTTTTCTAGCTAAACTACTAGTTTTTTTATCTATATCAATTTTTTTTTCTACATTTTTCAATTCAAAATAGAATATATATATATCTGTTTTTTCTTTCACTTACTACTCCTTATTATAAATTATTAAATTTCTACAATTAAATTTTTATCATAATTAAGTCTATATAAAAATATGATCATCTAATCTTTTTCTTTTATTAATTATCTCACTATTATAGTTAGTATTAATATCAACAAAGTAGTCTAAAGTTATTTATTAAGATATTTAATAAAATCCATAAACATTTAGTTTAATCGTAAATTTTGATTTATATCTCATAAATAACATAAAATTATATTTAGAAATTTCAAGTTATTCTAAACAATCTCTTCAAAAACTTCCTTCGAATATACTAAAAATATCCAATGAAAATTATTGATTTCGAACTTAGTAATCTTATCTTTATAAGAAGATATATTTAAAATAATAAATTCTTTTTATTTCATATCAACTTCAAAACTAGTATTTTGGAGTGCTGTAACTCATACTTTAAAATTATTTTTAAAAGAAATTCCGTTTGGACAAATGCTTCACTTTATTTTCTAATATTACAATGAATTCACTTTATATATTGACAAATTATATTAGTCTCAGCTTTTAAAATACTAGATATGCTCTTACATTACTACAAATTCATAATTTGAAACTTTTATATTAGAATAATCTTTAACCCAACTAGTTCTCATTAGTTTTATTATCCTATATTCAATGCTCACTTTTGAAATTATTATTTCTTATTGAGCTAAATAAGGAATTATTCATTTGCAATCCGCTTTATATTTTTGTCGATCCTAATAGTAGTATTTTTTTTATTATTGTACTTAGTTCAATAATACATATTTTCTATTCTAGACTTACAAATATATCTTTTTCCTCCTGTTAATATACTATAAAATACTTATAAATTCATTTATAAATTTAACTTCAATTTGTTTTAAATATTTAAGCTCTTTTATTATTTTTAACCTCATACTATCTTTTTGAGTTAAATTAAATTTAATACTCATATTAAAAATAATTTTCGCTTTAATTATGATTTCTTCTA
>JBOGAY010000161.1:0-9969 GCA_051655925.1 Sarcina sp.
TCATTTTTAAGCTTTCCTATTGCCTTATATGCATTTAAAATACAATTTGAAATAGCATCTTCTATATCCTCTTCCCTATTTAAAATTCCCTTAGCAACTTTATAGAGTGATAGCTTATTTTCTCTAATAAGACCTGAAAATGCTTCCTTATCACCATCAATAGCTTTTGCTACTATACTTTTTTCTCTTTTAAATCTAAATTTATTTAATCTCAAAATCCCAATCTCCATATGTCCCCCTTAGCACCTTTTGTTACGTAACTACTTATTAGATACCACAGTGCTATAAAATGTTCCCGTATTTTTAAAAATTTTTTTCAATTTCACAAAATCTTATTTCAAGTATAGAAAATTAAGTCCCTTCATGATATACTTCTCACCATTTGTTAAAACATAATTCAATAAATTAACATAACTTGAAATCAAAAAGACCATATTCTATTAGATTTTATCTCTTAACAGAATATGGTCTTCTACTATTTATAATTTAATTACGATCTTATTTTTTGAAAAATCAAATTTTTAGCAGTATAATAGTATCAATATAATTCTATACTTAGCCTAGTAAAATCAAATGTTCATAGCATTAAATAATTTACTAGACTAAATTTTTTAAAAAATAAACTAGATTTACAGAAAAATTTTAATCATAAGATAAAATTTAAAATTCGGGAGATGTAAAATGCTAAAAAGAAAATGGTTAGATAGAAAAGAAGTTTCTACAAGAATTTTAAAACAAAGATTTGAATTTATTGAAAGAAACGATAAAGATTTTAATGGATATATAAGTTTGCTACATTTAGATGAAGTTTATAAAACTTTAATTGCTCCTGTTTGTGGTAAAGATAGATGCTTACTAAAGAATGGACATACTTGGCTTTCATGGTTTGAAAAAGATAAAAACTACTGTGTTGTAGCTATCTTTGATGAAAATGAAAACCTTATAGAATGGTACATAGATGTATTATTAAATCAAGGTATAGATAAGAATGGCATTCCTTTCTATGATGATTTATATCTTGATGTTGTAGTCTTCCCAACTGATGGGACAAGTACCTTCCTTGATGAAGACGAACTATTAGATGCTTTAAATGATGGAACTATAACTAAGGCTGATTATGATTTAGCTTATAAAGTTGGAAATTATCTATTAGATAGATATTCAAATAATGTTGAGGCTGAAATAGCCCATACACTTAAAATATTAGAATACTTTAAAAGGCATAAAGCCTAAAATACAAAAAAGCAACCTAGAAATATACCTAGGTTGCTTTTTCTATATAACTTTAAACAATAACTTCAAAAATTGATTTATTTTCTATCTCATACTCACTTTGAATATACTCTTTTCCCTTATTGAAGTTAAAAATAAGAAGATAGCCTTTATCTAATCCCTCTATCTCAAGATAATTCCTTAGTTGTTCTAATCCATTTTTATGTGCTATCTCACCATGCCATATTTTAGTTTCTATGATATATTTATGCTGATTATAAGAAATTACTATATCAAGTCTTCTCTCCTCCGATATTTGAACCTCTTTATAATCAAAGCCTACACCATTTATAATAGGTTTTATAAAAGCTAAAAATAATAATACACCATGTCTTTCTAAAAATTCTTTATCCCGCGTACTATAATTTTCTTTCATGAATTGTTGGAATTTCAAAAGAACTTTTTCCATATCAAGCCCATTGTCCTCTGTTATGAAATTACTTTTAAAATTGTATCCTGCCATAGAAACATTATCAGCTCTTGAAATCATATAATTATAAATTACTTCTTTGAATATTTGATTTGAAACTTCTACTGTTCCCTCTTCTGATTTAATTAAATAACCAAACATAGTTCCTATATTTATAACTGGATTATTTATATTATATACTCTTGGTACACCTAATACTAATAATGAATATATATAATCAAAAAGTTCCTTATTATTTTCAAGATTTTTCATTAAATCATCAAACAATGTATTATTCTCATTTATCAATAATTTTATAGCTCTTTCCACATCATCTACTGACCAATCCCTTCTACTACCTCTTAATATATCTTCATCAATTATCTGACATACTCTTGAAACTAAAAATGGATATCCACTAGTAAATTTGTATATCTTCTCACTTAATTTATTTATATCTATATTTAAATTATTTTCAGTATTATATTCTTCTAACATTGTGCTAATTTCTTCTGCACTAAAACTCATATCTATTTTAAAATCAATTGCTATATTCCAAGGAGAGTTATATCTAGTATCAGTACCATCTCTAAACTTTAACTTTAAATTTTTAATGTCATGAACCCCTACAAGAATAACAGACTTAAAAGTAGTTGCTTCCTCAGCTGCTCTAGCTAAAAATAAAGCCCTTAAAACTCCAAGAAAATCTAAAAACAATCTATTATTAGATATTTTATCAACTTCATCGACCATTAAAACTATTTCTTCCTTATTAGTTATTTCTGAAATAATTTCACTAAGTTCAAGTAGATTTTTAGCTTCTTTGACCTCGTATTCTACACAATCTATTATTTTTTTTCTCATAACACTACAAAGTTCTTCTTCTGACTTAAAACTAGATGTCATAATTTCAAAATCCAACTTTAGAACCTTATATCTAGTTTTTAATATCTTCTCTAACTTATTAAGAGTAGTTGTCTTTCCATACTGTCTTGGTCTATTTATCACAAAGTATTTATCATGTTGAACAAGCCTTACTATTTCTCTTAATTTTTGATTTATATTAACCATATAGTGCTTACTTTCCATACAAATACCTGCTGTATTAAATACTTTTGTAGGCTTTTTTTCATCTTCAAAAAAATCTAAAAACTCTTCCATCTTTACCTCTTTTATAATTATAAAATTCATCTCATTAATTGCTATTATAATTATACACCATTCCACATAATAATAAACCATACACTTTTATTTTTAAAATGTATGGTTTATCACTTTTATTTCCCCATTACTACTTGAACTTTATAAGTTTATTCTGACTTAGACATTTTATCTATACTTTTCACCAATTTCTGTTAAAAACTGTTGGCTACACATATTTTGTAATGATAATTTATTAAACTCACCTATTGCTTTAAAATTCCAATGATCATCTTCATAATTAATCATTGAACCTATAAATGATATGCTTTGATTTGTGTCTTGTTCTAAACTAAAATTACATAATGGTTTTCCAGTTTCCTCATTTAAAACTCTTATATATGAATTTCTAACTTTAGCAAAACTTTGTTTTCTCTCTTTCCCTTGATAGATATTAACGCCTAGAATAATAGTTCTACACCAGTTTGGAATATTATCAAGTTTTATTGTTATAACTTCATCATCCCCATCACCAGCACCTGTTCTATTATCTCCATGAAGTTTTACTCCATTTTCATCCATATGACCATAGTAAATCAATGAATTTTTTCTTCCCTTAAAATCTTTATCAACTAAAAATGCAAAGAGGTCTAAATCATAATCATGCCCAAAACCAAACAAGCTCTTATGAGCGACATCCCAACCCGCTCCTATTCTTAATTCTTTTAACCCCGGGTCTTTTTTAGTTAAGTTTAATACATCATTCTTCTTTAAGTTTAACATAGCTATTCTCTCCTACATATATAATGCTAATAATCCATTAAGGTCTGCTATTTTTGCTTCTCCAATGGCTTTAAAATGCCACTCATCACTCTCTTTTGTAATTTCTGCAAATATTAAAGCTGTTGCTGCTGATGACTCTGATTTTAAATTGAATTTTGCAATCTCTTCTTCATCTTTATCAGCATTTAAAATTCTAATATAAGAATTTTCTACCATTCCAAAAGCTTGTCTTCTTTCTCTTCCCTCAAAAATTGTAACTGATATTACTATTTTTGATATTCTGTTTGGAAGATTCTCAAGTGAAACTCTGATTCTTTCATCATCTCCCTCACCTGCACCAGTTCTATTATCTCCTTCAAGCTCAATTCCTTGTGCTCTCATATTATTAAAGAAAATACAGTCCTCTGGAATTTTCTCTACTTTCCCTTCTTTTCCTACAAGAAATGCTGCTATATCTAAATCAAAATCTACAGCACCTTGTGATACATCCCAACCAGCACCAATTATAATATTCTTAAGACCTGGCTCACGCTTTGATAAGTTTAACATATCATTCTTTCTTAAGTTTAATGGATTTACAACATTTCCTTCACCTAAATTAATTCCCATATTACATTCCTCACTTTCATTTTATCTAAAGCTATTTCTTAGATTTTCTCTAGACTTTCACCTAAGTTAAATCACAATTTAGCTTTTATTTTATGCTCTTTACAACTCTAAATTTAGCATATCAAAACAGAAAAATAGTTACTATTTTATATGGTATTAGTTACGATATAATTACACTAGCATATAGTTTTTTTGTATAATATTAGGTGATAGTATTTGTTTTTTCAAAATAAAAAAACATCTTATCAAAAAGCCTTAACTCTCTAATAAAATGTTTTTTACCATATAAAATCTAATTTAAATAAACTACTTTTTTAATCTAAATTAAAAATCATATTATATATTAAAACTATGCCTTACTATAACTATACGCATAATTCATATTATTTAAAATTGTTTGAAGTGACCAAGTTTGCATACTATCCTTAATTGAATCTGGATTATTTATAATAATTTGCCCATTAGGTGTCACTCCACTTAGGACTATTATATGTCCACTTAAAGTAAAGTTTCCAGCATGACAAGATATCATAATAGGTCTACCCATTTTAAGTTGTTCTATTATTTGATTTCCACTTATTTGATGTGCTACAAGTCCAAAATGCTCTGCAACTCCTGTAAATAAATCTTGATTTGAACCATGATTCCAACTGTATCCACCATTATTAGCACTATACTGAGCAACTGTTCTTGGATTTGCATTCATATTGCCAGTAAGTCCAACTATTATCATAGCAAGTGATGTTGGTCCACATCCATCCATAGCAATAGGTCCATTTCCATACCAATCATATCCCCATTGCTTGTCCCATTGTTGGAATAACGGTATTTTTCCCTCTTTAGTATATCCATCTAAACTTATAGTATTATTTAATTTATATCCATGATATCCTGCTACAAATGGAATTGACTCTGGGTGCATTACTGCAAGTCTTACAAGATAACTTGGTATATTAGACTCATTATCTAAAATAGTCTTTATATCTTTTTCTTGATATTGATTATACCATCCTTGAAGTGTACTATTTATATTTTGCATAGATGTATCCCAATAATAATCTGTATCATAATTAGTTTTTTCTATCTCTTGAATATATTTGGGAATTGTATAACTATTATATTGCCCTATTACCTCTGTTGTTGGATAATTATGATTTGTTGTTTCTCCACCAACTTCACCTACTGTATTTTCTTTTTTTGTATTATCAGCTTTTGCTTGTGTTTGAGTAGTCTTTTTATCATTAGCTTGCTCTTTTGTATCACTAACTTTTGTTACTGGTTTTATATTATTCTTCTTTATATTTTCATTATGCTTGTATAAACTTACTGAACCTATAACTCCAGCAATAATTATACCTATAGCAACTAAAATTCCTATTATTGTTCCTTTTTTCAAAATCTTTACCTCATCTTTTGCTTTTCTTTTCATTTACTGTTCCTTTATAATTTACCACAATCTCCCTAACCATAAATGTCAAATTTAAAACACTAAAATATAATTCCGCTAAAGAAATTTTTATCATCAATATTACCTATTTCCATCTCTGCTATTATATTCTTAAAATTCTCAATCACAGCTTTCTCTATTAGTCCACTAGCTTCTATTTCTCTTAATATTCTCTTTGCATCTAAAAACTTTCCATACTCAACAAAAGCCAAAACTCTATAAAGTTTTGCTTGAATATCACTAGGATTCTCCATACATCTTGTCTTAAATATTTGATTAAGAAGTTCAAAATATTCTTCTTGCTTCGCCTTATTTCTACACTCTCTTATGGCTCTTCCCTTCAAAATTAAACTTAAATCTTTAAAACTTTGAGGGGCATTAACTTTTTCTATAAGCTCAAATTCTGCAATTGCCCCCTCATAATCTCTAATAAATAACTTAACTATACCCATTTGCGAAACTGTAATTATATTTTTAGGATCATATATTTCTTCTACAACTTTTAAAGCACTTTCTCTATCACCTTTTCCAATGTAAACATTCGCTTTCTGTATCATAAAGGTTGTATAACTCTTGCTACTTGGATCAATGCCATCTATAACTTCTAAAGCTTCGTCATATCTATCTGATAAAATTAAAAGTTTTATATAATCAGTATTAAGTTCATCTGAGTGACCAATCTCTTCTTTTGCTAAATTTAAAATTTCCAAAGCTTTACCTCTTTCATTTAACTTTAAGTTTAACTCAAACTTTAGATGATACCCTTTATAATCTCCAAAATTATTTATTATCCTATCTGCTATATCAAAACATTTCTCTATATCATTTCTATTTAAATAGATAGTGTAAAGCCTCATAAATGACACTATTGATCTCTTATCTTTTATAAGTACTTTTTCATAAAACTCTATAGCACTATCAAAGTCTTTTTTTCCTTCAAAAGTAGCTGCCTTATGCGAAAAAATATGCTCACTTGGAAGTCCACACCCTAGTGCTTTATTCATATACTCATTGTAGCTTTCCATATTTCCTTGTTTGCTATAAATTGTTGCTATAAGTACATATACCCCACCTTTTTGAAGTTTTGTATTTCTCTCTTCAACTTTTGAAAGTACATCTAAAATATAAATACATATGCTCATACTCTTTTCTAACTCGCCTATTGTCATATGTAACTTTGCTATTTCAACAAGAACTTGAACATCATCCTCATTCTTTTTTCTTAGCTCATTTAAAGTATTCATTGCTATGTCATACTGCTTATTTCCTATTAAATATTTTATAATTAACATTTTCTCCTTCTTTATTGCATTTTTAAATTCCATAATTTCTCCCCCACATAATAAAATGTAAATTTTTACCACTAAATACATTCTATACGAGAGATAGATTTTTGTATACCCAAAAAAAATTACACCAAGATATTAAAACCTTGGTGTAAACTTTATTTATTACATTTTGAATTTGCTGAACTCATCTACCATACTACTTGTACTTATTTTTAAGTTTTCTGATGTAGAAGCTATTTTCTCTGAAGCTACATTCATCTCATTTGCTGATGCAGCAATCTCTTCACTACTTGCAGCTACTGTCATTGATATCTCTGAAAAATTATTTATTTTATCAATAATAGAGTCACTAGCCTCAGTTATTCTATTTGAGTTTTGATTAATTTCATTGATTCTTGGAGATATTTGAACAATAGATGTTGAAATTTCTTTTAAAGCTTCTATGCTGTTTATAACAGTCTTTCTTTCATTTTCAAGAGTATCATTAACTTCTGTTGTACTATTTGCCATACCTTCACTTTTAATAATAACATCACTAATAAGTGTTGAAATTTTTCTTGAAGCATCATTAGTTTGTTCTGACAACCTCTTAATTTCTTGAGCTACAACTGCAAATCCTTTTCCTGATTCTCCAGCTCTTGCTGCCTCTATTGAAGCGTTAAGTGATAAAAGATTAATTTGCTCTGCAACACTATTTATAAGATCTGTAATCTCATTAACAGTCATAATACTATCTTTAACATTAGTAATATTATCCTTAAGCATAGTAAAATTATTAGTTAAATTATCTAATGAATTGAGGAATACATTCATGTCTTTATTACTATTTTGAGCTTTATTATTCATATCATTAACAGAAACTGAAATATTATTAATTTCATTTGTAGTTGTATTTAAAATACCTTTAAATCCATTTAAGTTATCTAATATATCTGAAATATCATTACTTTGACTTGAAACTCCAACTGCAATTTCCTCAATCGAATGTGAAATATTTGTAGTAGTCTTTTTAAACTCTTCTGACATATCATTTAATGCAACAGCCTCTGAATCTATTGTAATGGCTGTTCCTTGCAGTGTTCCAACCATATTAGCAATAGCATCTTGTGTTGTTGTTATAGACTTTGATAGCTTTCCAACCTCATCATCACTTTCCATATACTCTTTTGGAATTTCATGCCTTAAATCATTTTCTGCCATACAATCTAAAGCTTCAACTACAGAACCAAGTGGCTTTGTAATATTATTTGCTCTATTATTTATAACTACCATTGAAACTATCATAGCAAGTAGAATACTTCCAACAGTTAAAGCTCTCATACTATCTAAACTTGCTAAAAGCTCATCTTTATTAGCATCTAAAACAAGATTCCATTGTCCTGATTCAAGTGTATTAACAGCAACAAACTGTTCTTTATCATTAATTACATAATCTTCTTTACTAGCTTTTTGTGTGCTATATGACTTATCTAAGGCATCTGTCTTTTCTTGTACATATGGGTTCTTAACTTGTCTAAATATGTCGTCTCCATTTGAAGCAACAACTATTGTCCCATAAGCATTTACTATATGTGCTTTCATTGATACTTGCTTTTCTAAATTAGCAACTATCTCTTGAATATGATTTCCATCCTTAACAGCTATAAGAACTCCTATTATATTATCAGTTCCTCTTTCTTTTATAGGAACTGATAATCCAAATTCATATGTACCATCTGTCATACCAGGTTCACAAGGAACTGATAATCCTTTTAGTGAATTTTTAAAATATTCATCATTAACAATATTAAATCCTTCTCCTACAGTTGGAACAAAATTACCCTCTAAATCTGTAATTCCTATTCTCTTATATCCCTCAACCTCTAAAAAATGATCTAATACAACTTTTTTTTCTTCAAAAGTTGTCTCATTTGAAGCTATAACATCCATCTCTGCAATAGTCATAAGAACTTTCAAATCACCCATGATACTTTCATTAAGGGCTTCAGCTGCATTTATAGCTGTTGATTCTAAGAAGTTCTCAGTGTTTTTTGTAAGTGCTTTTTTAGAAATGTTATAATAAACAAAACTTGATACAAGCATTATAATTGCGATGAAAGGAATAAAACTTTTAACAATTTTTCCTTTTACACTTTCGCTTTTAAAATTAAATTTACCCATTTTATGTCCTCACTTTTCTCTAAGATACTACATTTATCGCATGAAATATCTAATCACTTTAGGGTTTTATCAGATATTTTTTAATTTAATTCCATTTATATACAAAGAAACTATTAGGCATATAACCCAATAGTCTCTAAAAATCATATCTTTATTTAGTACATTCAATATCTTTATAAGATTCATTTGCTTTCTTCAATTTTTGAACTAAAATAGTTTCTAATAATGTTATAGATTTAACCATATTAACTACCGACTTATTAACGCATAATAACTCTTCCTTAGTTATTCCCTCAAGCGCTACCGCTTTTTGTATTTTTTCACCTTCAGCATTTAATATATGACTTAATGCAGCTTCTTGAGATGCTATAGATTTAATTATATCTGTTAATGCAAAAAAGCATTCTGTTACAAATAAAACTTTAACTTCATTACTTAAATAAGTTTTAACAGGATTATCATCTACAACTAAACTTGCTGAATTTAAACCTATATATCCTTTTTCAATTTGAGCAGCATTTTTTACAGTTGCTACTAAATTTAAAACTACAGTTGTATTTTTAGGCACTTGATTTGCAGGTATTGTTACAGTCAATACATTATTACCATCTACACTTGCATTAAGTGTTAAAGGAGTTGCTACCCCATTATTTATTAGTAATAATGTTGTCTCAGCTTGTGAAAACTCTAAATATTGATTCAACTGATCTACTATTTTATACGTATTAGTTGCTAAATCATACTTAAAGTCTGTTATTTTAATTTGAAAGTTAACTTTACTTCCATCTTTAATTAAAACTTCTTGTATAGGTGGATTTTTTTCCACTTTTGGAAACTTAGTTTTTTTAAGCAAAGCTGTT
>JBOGAY010000162.1:0-3424 GCA_051655925.1 Sarcina sp.
ATAGTTTTTCACCATATAAAGGTAGCGAAATTGCTTTTGCCCTACTTTTTGATATGAATAAGCTCTTTGAAAGCTATATTGGGGATTACCTAAGAAAAAAAGATGAGATTGAAAACCTAAAGTTACAGGATAGAGAGCATCATTTAGCGTACATAGATAGAAGTGCAAGATTTGGATTAAGACCAGATATTGTAATAGAAAAAGAAAATGAAATTATTGTATGTGATACTAAATGGAAAACTATGTCTAAGGAACCAAGCCAAGAGGACGTGTATCAACTATATGCCTACGGAACAAAGTATGAAAAATGTAAAAAGGTTTATTTAATCTATCCTTTTGTAGATTCTAGTAATCCTTTAAAATATGATTTTGGGATAGGAAAATCATTAGAATTAGAAGTGATATATTTTAATCTTCATATGAATGATTTTCATGAAAGAGGGATAGAAATCTGAGAGAGAAAGTAAATTATGAGAAGTTTAGGTAGATAGTGAAGAAAATATGATATAATTAAAGAAAAGGTATAAGAGGTGAAAAAGATGGTTAAGAAAAAGTTACCTGTAGGAATAGATGATTTCAAAGAGGTAATAGAAAACGATTATTACTTTGTAGATAAATCTATGCTAATAAATGAATTGTTAGATAAAAAGTCTAAAGTAACACTGTTGCCAAGACCAAGAAGGTTTGGGAAAACTTTAAATATGTCAATGCTTAACTATTTCTTCAGTATAGAGGACAGAGAAAATAATAGAAAGCTATTTGGAGGATTAAATATTTCAAAAACAGATAAGATGGAATATGCAGGAGAATATCCTGTTATATATATAAGCTTAAAAGATATAAAATTTCGTAGTTGGATGGAGTGTTTTGGTGCCTTAAAAAATTTAATCAGCAATTTATTTCAATCTAAAATATATATCAGAGAGTCTTTAAATGAGATTCAAATAAAAAATTTTAATGATATTTTAATGAGAAATGAAAACGCAGACTATACGAATGCTTTAAAAGATTTGTCTAGCTATCTAGAGAGTTATTATAAAAAGAAAGTAATCATTTTAATAGATGAATATGATACACCTTTAGTAACAGCTCATTCACAAGGATACTATGATGAAGCGATATTCTTCTTCCGTAATTTTCTGAGTGCAGCACTAAAAGGTAATCCATATTTAGAGTTTTCAGTACTTACTGGAATATTGAGAGTTGCAAAAGAAAGTATATTTTCAGGATTGAATAATCTTGTGGTATCTACAATTTTAGATAATGATTTTAATTATTTTGGTCTTACAGAAGATGAAGTAGAAGAATTATTAAAATATTATGAATTAGAGTATGAGCTAGAAGATGTAAAAAAGTGGTATAATGGATATAGGTTTGGAAAGAAATTAGTTTATAATCCCTGGTCTTTAATTAATTTTGCTAGTAAAAATGAGCTTAATCCATACTGGGTAAATACAAGTGATAATAGTTTAATAAAAGAATTATTAGACAAAAATGATTCTAAAGTAATAGATGATTTAAAAGCTGTATTTAGTGGGAATGAAATAGAGGAAGTAATCACAGAAAATATTATATTTTCTGATTTAGAAGATGTAGATACAATATGGTCACTGATGTTATTTTCAGGATATTTGACTTATGATAGATTTGAAATATCGGTAATAACTGGAGCAAAAACATATTTTTTAAAGATTCCTAACTATGAAGTTCAATCATTTTTTAAGAATACTTTCATAAAAGAGTACAGTCATGGGAAAACAGCCATGTATTTTAAAATGTTAGAAGATTTGTATAAAGGCGATGTTAAGAAATTTGAATATAAATTTAAAGAGTTGTATTTATCCGCAATAAGTTATCACGATAGTGGAGATAGCGAGAAGTATTACCATCACTTTATGCTAGGGCTTCTTTTAACATTAGGAGATAAATATATAGTAACTTCCAATAGAGAGAGTGGCTATGGAAGATATGATATAGCTTTAGAACCGAAAGATAAGAAAAATTTTGGATTAATATTTGAGTTTAAAATAGGGGATAAAAATTCTATTCATGAGAAAGCAAAAGAGGCTTTAGTTCAAATAAATGAGAAGAAATATGATGTAGCCATGAAAAATAATGGAATATCAAAAGTAATAAAGATAGGAATGGCTTTTAGTGGTAAAGATGTTGCTATTGAAAGTGAGATTAATTAAGAGGGGATATTTTAGAGAGAATGTAAAAATTCTCTCTTTTTTCTTGCCATAATAAGGTTAATGAGCTATACTTTATTAAAAAGTTTTATCTACATAAAACTACATAAATGGAGGGAAGATGGCTAGACCAAAATCAGAGATTGAACGAAAAGCTTTAAATACAAAGATAGATGTAAAACTATTTCAATTGTTAAAAAAAATAAATAGTGAAACAGGTATTCCAATCAATAGACTTTTAGAAAATGCTATTAGAGAAAAATATTTAAAAAATGATGATAAATAATGAGAGGTAACTATGGAAAGTGAAAAAATAAAAGAATTATTACAACATAGATTTGATATAACACCTATTTATCCAAAGAAAAGACACATAATCTTTTGGTATGATGAGGGTGGAGCTTTTAAAGATAGTTTAGATGAACTTAATCTTAGAGATGTTAAGATTATAAAGTTGGAAAAAAGTATTAATAAAAAAGAGGAAGAGATTGATATCAATATATTTAAAACTAAATATACTTTAGAAGTACTAGATTTAGAAAGTAACTATCTAATTTATAGTGAATATCCAAGACCAGAAAAAGATAATGAAAACTTTTTATTAGATGTTGAGAAGTACTCAGAATACTTTAAAGCTGATAGAACAGCTATGATAGTAGAGGAACTTTCTTTAGATAGATTGAATCATGAATTGCTGGAAACTATTAAAGAATATGAGGTTTTCTTTCATAATAAAGAGAGAAAAGAGAAACTTCAAAAATTACTTCATGATGGACAGAAAAAAGATAGCAGTGATTTAAAGCTTGGTATATTAGCTGTTTTATCAAATACAAAAACTTTAAATATAAGAGAGATAATAAAAAATATAATAATAGATGATAGTAGATTAGAGGCAATAGACAAGTGGATGGGGCTAGATTATTTATATAGCAGCTTAAAAGATGAGTTTAATGTTGAAGTAGATTCTTTTAACAAATTTATGAAAATAGCTCTTGTAGTTCATTTTTATAAAGAGTTAAGAGAAAAACCACATGTTAACTGTGAAAACTACTATGTTGGAGATAAAAATGAGATCTATCTTTTTGTTGATTCATTACTGCAAAATAGGGTAACATCAGATATAGTAACAAAGAAATTTTTCCAAATAGGGAAAGAACTTAATTTTAGAGAAAGAATAGACGAGTTAGATTTTACAAAAGTAGTACTGGGGACAGGGTTTGAATACTTTGATGTTT
>JBOGAY010000163.1:0-17715 GCA_051655925.1 Sarcina sp.
CAATTGTGAATGGCATTGCTCCAGCTTTAATACTTGAATATACTGACTCAGCTAAGTTTTCGTTTGTGCTGATTATGTGTGAAAGATATTTCATTGTTGTATCTGGCTCATATTTGTTGAACTCAGTTTCTTCTTTTATATATAGGTTACCAAAGTCAAAAACTTTGTGTCCTTTTTCTTCAAAAATCTTGTTGATTTGGTTTTCTCTTAATAATGATGGTCCGTTATCTACTCCGTGTCTATCACATCCATAAAATAATGGTACTCCGATTAAATTTATATCCATATTAAATCATCCTCCTACGATAATTATAATTTATAAACAATTTTGTTTTCGGAAGGCTTGTCCCTTCCACATCTCAAATGATACTCCTTTAATTTTAGAACTTCAAAATTTTAAAAAGTTAATTTTAATAAAAAAATTAACAAAACTTATTATTAGAAAAAGTAAAATTAAATTTAAATAGTAAATTTAATCAAAAAAACAGCGTTTTTTTTACGTTTTAGTTAATAAAAGAACTTTTTTTTTGTAAAAACCAACTCTATTTAACATTTTATTAATATTTATACACACTTCTTCTATTCACTTTACTTCTAAAAAACTTTAAAATCCCTATTTTGTCTTACTTTATCAAGATAGATAATTATCAAAATTTAATGTATATTTTAACATTTTTTAAGCACTATACTATCAATATAATAGGCATTAAAATGATAATTTTATAAATTTAGATGTTATTTTAATAATTTGCTTAATTTTTTCTTCTTATTTGATATATTTAAAATCAAATATTTTTCTTTTTATATTAAATTTAATAATATAAATTTTCTATTCATGTTTTTCTAAAATACTTTTCGCTACTTTAATGAAAATTTATTATATAACAAAGGAGAGGTTATTAAGCCTCTCCTTTTTCTATTATTAAATTTTATATTTATATCAAAGATACTAATACCATTATTTTTTATTTTAAACTTTCTAATTTATACTCTTTGTTTTGTAAAACTCCTTCAGCTTTGCTTAATAAAATTGAATCATCAAAAACCTCTTCAAATTTATAATCTTTTTCAAATTTCGTAATTTCTTTTGTTTTTAAATCTATATATCCTGAAAATTCTTCTAATTCATTATTATTTATTATAGGAGCTATTATTAATTTATCATTTGCAATGTATACTTTAGATTCACCTATGTTATATTTTTCTTTTTCTAAAATTACTTCTTTATTTTTATTTTCTATATTTATTTTCACTATGCCGTCTTTTGAAAGTCCATATAAGTTATTATCTTTAACTCCAGCTACATATAGGCCAGTTTCCTCATATAATTTATTTATTCTCTTTTCTGCTCCTGTTGTTCCTGTTATATCAAATACATATGTTGTATCTTCTACTCCACCAACAGTTATCATTATTATATTTCCTTCTATTATAAGATTCTTTATGTAACCACCTTTTATATATTCTTCAAACAATCCAAAACCATAATCATTTAATGTATCCATGAATAATATACTTTGATTTCCATTCGTAGTTTTTGTGGTAACTACATTTATCCCACTTATATCTATAAGAGACCTGTCTACTTCTATTGAATTTTCTACTAAAATAGTATTTGTTCTTGTACTATCACTTTTTTCATTTAGATATACGGCTGATGCATATCCACTTTTACAATCTTTTGGCATATCTAGAGCTGAGCTTTCCATATCAATAAACTCTTCATATATAACTGTATCATTTTCTAGTTTTGCTTTTGTTATTGAATAATTTTTATGTGATATTTTCGCTATAAGTTCTGTACTATTTTTATCTTTATCAAATATATATAGGTTTTTATCTTTTTTACTGCTATATAAATATTTGTTACCCTCTTTATCATGAAGATTATTTTCTTTTCCATTATATAAGTTTTCTATTGAGACTTCTGAATCTGAACTAGTTTCTGTAGTTTTCATCTCTTTTGTACTTGATTCAGTTCCACAACTTACAAGGTTTCCACCTATTGCTACTAATAAACATAATCCACTTATAACCTTAAATAGTTTTATTCTTTTCACTTTTAAATCCCCTTTATTTTTATTAAGTTTTCATATTATCATCTTATTATTAACCGCTAAATAATATTTTGTAACAAGCCTTTTAATTATAATTTTTCATTTTTATGATTGTATTAAATATAAAATGTGGTTATCTCAAAATAATTAAAGTTTTAAATGATTATTTTGATTCTTACTCATCTTTTGGTATGTATAAATAAATAGTTGCATCACACTAGCTAAGTTATACAACTATTTTTATACCTATACTTGAACAAAATCATTATTTCATTCAATCTTTTTTATTATACTTACTTTTGAACTTCTTCCTTTTTTTGATCTGTTGGAGTAACTTCTTTTTCTTCATTTACTGGATTTATGTGTCTTACTTTCATAATTTCATAAATTGTAGTTGGGTTAAATTCATCTTCATTTGTTATTTTTTCTATAAGTAAGCTATCATCAAATTCTTTTCTTATGATAAGATTATCTTCAAACTTTTCTACTCTATTTTCATTTGTTAAATCTATTGACCCAACAAATTCAGTTTTGTTATATCCTACTCTTGATACGTATAATGTATCTCCAAGTAAGTACATATTAGAATTTTTTGAGATATTATGTTCTGTTCCACTTAAAATTACCTTTGTCTGTTCTGTTTTTGTATCATATTCTATTATGTCAACTAGTTCACCATCTATATCTGTAAAACCATAAACTTTTTCTGCATATATAAATGGTTCCCTCATGTTTTCAACTATCTCTACCCTTTCTTTTGTTATAGCTTCTGATCTATCTACACCTTCAATATTTATTAAATACGTATCTTTTGATTCTCTAATTTCTCCTGTTTCTTCATTTTTTATTCCTGTATTGAATGCTAAAATATTATTTCCTATATTTATATTATGGATGTAGTCATCTGAATTAAAGAGTTCAAATCCATATTTAAGTCCAAATTCATATAATAATACACTTGTGTTTTTATCATCACTACTACTATCATAAGCTACTACAAGTCTATTTCCATCTATAAAATAACCTTCTAATCTACCTTCTTTTGATACAAAACTTGTATCTGCTGTATATTTACCTTGTGAATCTAATTCTCCTATAAATGTTCCATAGTTATATCCCTTTGAACCTGTTTCTCCATCTTGAGTCATTTTTTTATATACTATTTTGTTTCCAAACATATCTCCAACTGCTATGTCATAGCCTTCTATTTTTTCATTATCAACTATTTGTATTTCATTATCACTTTCGTCCCAAAGACAAAGCTCTTCATTTTTCGTTAAATATAAGTATTTGTCTCCATTTTTATCAAGAAGTATATTTTCTTCTTTATTAAGTAGTTTTTCCATTGTCATAACAGGATCTTTTTTTTCTTCTACTTTCTTTTCGTTAGCTTCTCCACAACCTACCATTAAAGCCGAAGCTGACATTGCAGTTAATATTAATAGTTTTACTTTATTGTTTAACATAAAAACTCCCCCCAGAAACTATTTATATATCAATTTTACCATTTTTTAACTACTGTTTATATGTATATATATTTCTTAATAATAAAGTAATTTTAACGATTATAAAAAACTAGTAGCTAAAATTATGACTACTAGTTTATCCTATATCCTATTTTTTAAATTTTAAAATTAAACCACTATATAAAAAAGCACTCTAATTTTAGAGTGCTTCCTAATAAATTATGCTGGCATATCTTCTGCAAATTGACTGTTATATAAATCTTCATAGAATCCTTTTGCAGCTATAAGCTCATCATGGCTTCCACTTTCAATTACGTTACCGTCTTTCATTACAAGAATAATATCTGCATCTTTAATTGTTGATAGTCTATGTGCTATTACGAAACTTGTTCTACCTTCCATAAGTTTGTTCATAGCATTTTGTATAAATACTTCTGTTCTTGTATCTACACTACTTGTTGCTTCATCAAGTATTAATATTGATGGGTCTGCAAGTATTGCTCTAGCTATTGTTAGAAGTTGTTTTTGTCCTTGTGATATATTAGATGCTTCTTCATTTAAGACAGTATCATATCCATCAGCAAGTGTTCTTATGAAGTGGTCTGCATGAGCTGCTTTAGCAGCTGCAACTACTTCTTCAAATGTAGCATTATCAACTCCATAAGCAATATTGTCTCTTATTGTTCCATTGAATAGCCATGTATCTTGAAGTACCATTCCAAATGTATTTCTTAAATCTTTTCTTGTCATATCTTTAATGTCTGTTCCATCAATTTTAATTGAACCTGAATTTACATCATAGAATCTCATTAAAAGATTTATGAGAGTTGTTTTTCCTGCTCCTGTTGGACCAACAATTGCAACTGTTTGACCTGGTTTTGCTTCTATATTCATGTTTGTAATAAGAGTTTTTTCTTCTGTGTATCCAAATTTAACATTTTCAAATGTAACATTTCCTTTTACATTTTCAAGTTTAACTGGATTCTCAGCTTCTTTAACTTCTTCTGTTTCATCTAATATTTCAAATACTCTTTCTGCTGAAGCTGCTGTTGATTGAAGTACGTTCATTATATTTGCAACTTGGCTCATAGGTTGTGTAAATTGGTTTACATATCTTATGAATGCTTGAATGTCTCCAAGTGTTATATATCCTTTAGTTACAAAGATACCACCAAGAACTGCTATAATAACATAACTAAGATTACTTACAAATCTCATAAATGGCATAATGATACCAGATACAAATTGTGCTCTCCATCCACAGTCATAAAGTTTTTCATTCATTATCTCAAGCTCTTTAATAGAAATTTTTTCTCTATTGAATGATTTGATTACTCTGTGTCCTGAGTATACTTCTTCTATATGACCATTAATTTTACCTATTTCTCTTTGTTGTGCTATGAAATGCTTTTGTGATCTTTTCATTATTGGTTTTATTCCAAAAATCCCTATAGGAATTATAATGATACATACAAGTGCAAGCCATACATTTATTGAGAACATCATTACTGCAACACCTATTACAGTAATCAATGATGTTATAAGTTCATTTAAACTTTGTTGAAGTGTTGATCCTATATTTTCAAGGTCATTTGTGACCCTACTTAATAAGTCCCCTTTTGAATGTGAATCAAAGTATTTAAGAGGTAATTTATTAAGTTTATTTTCAACTTCTTTTCTTAGTGTGTATACTGTTTTTTGTGCAACTGACGCCATAAAGTACTTTTGTGCAAATAAGAATATTGAACTAAGAATATATAGAATAGCAAGTACTACTAAAATCATAAATACGTAATGTAAATCTATTGAAGCACCAGGTACTCCTTTGAACTTTTCCATCACACCATCACCAATTTTAGTGATTGCCATACCAAGTATCTTAGGACTTACAACACTAAAGATTGTGGCAAGTATTGCAAGTATGAATATAAATATCATTCTTCCTTTAAATTCTCCAAGGTAACTAAATAATCTTTTCATAGTCCCTTTAAAATCTTTAGCTTTTGCTGTAGGCCCGCCAGCCATTCCTCTCCCTCTTCCTCCAAAGTGAGATGCTGCTGATTTTGAATGTTTATTATCATTAGTTGAACTCATGTTCCATCTCCTCCTTTGAAAGTTGAGATAATGCAATTTCTTTATATAAAGGACAATTTTTAGCAAGTTCTTTATGTGTTCCTATTCCTGCTATTTTTCCTTCATCAAGAACTATTATTTTATCTGAATCTTTTGCTGAACTTATTCTTTGAGTTACAACTATAACTGCTGAGTCTTTTGTTTCACCCTTAAGTCCTGCTCTAAGTTTTGCATCTGTTTTAAAATCTAATGCTGAGAAACTATCATCAAATACATATACTGATGGCTTTCTAACTAAAGCTCTTGCAATAGAAAGTCTTTGTTTTTGTCCACCTGATACGTTAGTTCCACCTTGTGAAATTTGATGCTCATAACCACCTTCTATTTTATCTATAAATTCAGTAGCTTGTGCTATATCCGCAGCATGTCTTATTTCTTCATCCGTTGCATCTTCTTTACCATATTTAATATTTTCCTCAATTGTTCCACTAAATAATATAGCTTTTTGAGGTACATATCCTATGTTATCTCTTAACTCTTCTTGTGAAGTACTTCTTATATCTACTCCATTTAAAAGAATTTCACCTGATGTAACATCATAAAGTCTTGGGATTAAACTTACAAGTGTTGATTTACCTGAACCTGTACCACCAATTATTGATAATGTTTCACCTGCATTTACAGTAAATGAAATATTTGAAAGAACTGGCTCTTCTGCACCTTCATATGCAAAAGTAACATCTTTAAATTCAATACTTCCTTTTTCTGATGCTATACTATCAACTTTAACATCATCTGTGATTGAAGGTTCCATATCTAACACTTCATTAATTCTTTTTGCTGATGCTGCTCCTCTTGGAATCATAACAAACATCATTGCCATCATAATAAGTGAGAACATTATTTGCATAGCATACTGAATTACTGCCATTAAGTCACCAATTTGAACTGAACCTGTATTTATTTTTAATGTTCCAACCCAAACAAGTGCTACTGTTGTAAGATTAAGTACAAGCATTAATATTGGTTGTAATGCTCCCATAAGTTTATTTACTTTTATTGATGTATCAGTTAAGTCTTTATTAGCTTCATTAAATTTAACACTTTCAAATTCACTTTTATTAAATGCTCTTATAACTCTTATTCCATTAAGCTTTTCTCTCATAACTTGATTCACTTTATCAAGTTTTGTTTGAATCGTCCTAAATAAAGGTATTCCTCTACCTCCTATGACTGCAATAACAATTATAAGTATTGGAATTGAAAATACTAATACTATTGAAAGTTTTGGACTTTTATCAACTGCCATAATAATTCCACCAATCATCATAATTGGAGCTGTTATCATCATTCTAAGTATTGTAATAGTAACAGTTGAAACTTGTGTAATATCATTTGTTGTTCTAGTAGTAAGTGAAGCGATACCTATTTTATCTATATCTGCTTGTGAAAAACTTTCTACTCTTTTAAATAATTTTGATCTTAAATCCCTTGCAAAGCCTATTCCAACTTTTGATATAAAGTACGCTGATATGATCATTGCTATCATTCCTATTAATGTAACAATTAACATCTCTCCACCAACTTTTAAGATATAGCTTGTATCACCTTTGATAATACCTTTATCAACTATCTCTGCCATAAGTGTTGGTAGCCATAATGTTGTGGCAACCTGAACACCAAGTAAAGCTAATATCAAAATTAGAACACCAGTATAAGGTTTTAAATGCTTGTATATTTTAAGCATATTTCACCATCCTTTGTTCTTTTTTAATTATTTGTTTGGTTATTTATTTTTTGAATAAGTTTTCTAAATATAATTTTTTCTTCTTCTGTTAAAGCTGAAAAAGCTTTCATATTAATATCATCTATAGCATCTTTAGCATTTACACAGACTTCTTTACCTTTTTCAGTTAGATATAATCTAGATATTCTTTTATCATGTTCATCTTCTTTTTTTTCTATGAATCCAGACTTTTCTAATCTTTTAACCATAACAGTGACTGTAGCTGCTTGAACATTTAAAGCTTTTGCAATATCTTTTTGTCTCTGTCCCTCTTCTTTTAAAAGGCTAAACAATAGCGGAGGTTGCCCTGCATATAATTGATATTTTTCCAAGACAGCTCTACTCTTTCTAAAGTGACCTTTCATCATTTTTCTTAATTCATCATATAATTCTTGATCTTCTTTATTATAAATTTTTCTCACCCCACATTAGTTAGTCAACTAACTGAATTTTACTAGTTATTTTTTAAGTTGTCAATTATAGATTTTAATTATTTTGTAATTAAACTTAATCATTTTACTTCTTTATTTTTTTTGCTATCTAAAATAAGCTATAAACAGACACTTTAAATTGGAGGGTTCTAATATGAAGAAACATATTAAAACAATAATAGTAATACTAATAATAGCAATCGCTGGGGTTGCTGTGCTTGTTCACAAAAAATTGGAGAAAAAAGATTCTGGAAAATCTAATATAACAGTAACAATTGAGAATGAAGTTAATAATACAAATCTTTTAAACAATTTTAAAATGACTACTACAGCTAAGAATGTAGCTGAATTCTTACAAAATAACTATCAGTTATTTAATCCACAATTTAAAACAGAAAATGGAGATACTATACTTACATCTTTAGAAGGTAGTGCTGATTCAAGTACTGCAAGTTGGGACTTTAGTTATTCAGATCCATCACAAAATATCAAACCAGGTAGTAATATTCCTTTAAATAAGGTTAAACTATCTAATGATGCAAATTTAACATTAATTTATAAAAAATAATATAAAAGAACAATGAAAAAGTATCGTGTATTTTACGCTGCTTTTTTATTTTACCTTTTTGTAATAAAATCTCACTCAATCTTATTAACATTTTATTAATATAACAATAAATAGTCCATAAAACAATCGATTACACAAATTTCGTAATAAATTCTTATGAAAAATAAATTTTTATTTAATCTTATTGAAATTTTTTTGTAATTTTTAAGATATATAATTAAATCATAAGATAAATCAACGAAAAAAATAAAATTTAAAAATAAATTAGTGATTAATTTTAAGGGGGCAAATTATTATGGAAATATTATTAGTAGTTTTATTAGCAAGTGTTGTAGGAGCTGTTTCATTCTTAACTTCAAGAGATGAAAAATTAGATTTATTTGAGCAATCATACGAAATTAACTAAAAAATTCAATTTATATAAGTTAAATAATTCATGTATCTTATCATTTATTTTTCATATTATTTTTCATATTATTTAAAATGTTAAGTTACGTATTATATATTTTTAAAATGCAATCATATTATTTTATTATTGAATAAAAAACCATCAAGTGGATTCCCCCTCTTGATGGTTTTATTTTTATTTATTATATTTTAAGAAATATTCTATTCTATTCCTTCTTTTGGTTTTTTTCTATTTAGATACTTCATCAAGAAATATAATGGTACTGCAATTACTAAAGCTCCAAGTCCCCAAGCTATATCCTTTAAACTTGATTGAAGTAAAAGCCATATACTTACTATAGATGCTACTAATGGTATAATTGGCCCAAGCGGCATTCTAAATGTACCTTTATACTCTTTTTTTCTTAATACAAGAATTGATAAACATGTTGGAAGATATTGTGCAAATCTTGAAATTGAGCTTATTACTACAAGTTGTGTAAATGAACCTGATAATGCTATTGGAATTGCAATAAGTCCACTTACTATAATTCCTATGTATGGCACATTTCTTTTATTTAATTTACCCATTGCTTTTGGAAGTAATCCATCATTAGCTAAACTTGCTGCTATTCTTGGTGTATAGAATGATTGAGCTACGTTAATTCCTATAATTGAAATTAAAATTCCAACACTTATAATTCCTCCACCAAACGAACCCGCTATTTCTGTTGTTGCTTTACTTACTGGTGTTAGATCATTTATAAGTCCTTGTCCAAGTATTCCTATTGAAACTAACTGAATAAGCATATATACTGCTGCAACTATTATCATTACTGTTATTATTGCTTTTGGGATATTCTTTTGTGGATTTTCCATATCTTCTGCACCAAGTGCTAAACTTTCAAATCCTGTGAAAGCATAGAATATTAAAAGTGCTGCTGCACCAAAGTTCCCAGGTGTGTATACCCCATTTGGTAATATTGGTGTAAAGTGTGACCCTTTCATAAAGAATATTCCAACTACAATAAATAGTACAAGTGGTACTAATTTACCTACTGTTGCTATATTTAAAATTATTTTTGTAAAGTTAACTCCTAAAAGATTTACAATTGTTAAAAGTACTATAACTCCTACTACTATAATATCTTTTGTCATCCCATGAGCTGCCGCTGGCCAGAATACTGATAATCCCGTTGCAAGACCTACTGCCATTGATGCTGCTGCTATAATACATATTGCATAAGTCATTATACCAACTTCAAATGCTGGAAAATCTCCAAATGCTTTTTTCGTGTAAAGGTATGGTCCTCCACCTTTGTTGAACATACTTCCTGCTTCTGCAAAACATAAAGCAATACTTATAGCAAGCAATGCGTCAAATAATATAACACCAAGACTTGCCGTTCCCATGAGCTTCATTGCTTTGTTAGGTAAAAGAAATATACCCGTTCCTACAATTGAGTTAAATCCAAGTAATATCATACTTAGAATACCAATTTTTCCTCTTTTGCTTTTCTCCATTTTTTTAAAACCCCCAGGTCTAATATATTTTAATTTTAAATTTATCACACATTCCTAAAATATAAACTTAAAATTTTTATCTGCATTTTTCTATAAAATAAGTAAATAGATTTAACATATCTTCACTATTTTTTGTTAAACACTCCGGATGCCACTGAACTCCCATTACAAAGGTTCCTTCACTTTTTTCTATAGCTTCTACAATACCGTCTTTTGAAACTGCTGATACAATAAAATCTTTTGCTACATCTTTTACTGCTAAATGATGAAAAGAATTAACCATAGATTTACTACCTAAAACTTCATACAACATTGTTCCTTCTTTTATATCAATAGAATGAGTTGGAAAATGACAAAGTCCTTGTTGCCTATGCTTTAAGTTTGCCCCTTTTATTAATGAAATATCCTGATATAAAGTTCCACCATAAACTACATTTAAAAGTTGATGTCCTCTACATATACCAAGTGTTGCTATATTTGCTTCTTTTGCTTTTTCTACAAGATAAAACTCATATAGATCTCTCTCTAGAGAAATAACTTCTAATTTTTCATGAGGTTCTTCATTGTATCTAAGCGGACTTATATCATACCCACCTGTAATTATCAGTCCATCTATAATATTTATATACTCACTTAAAGTATCTTTATCTGTTGTAAATGGAATTATAATCGGAATTGCACCTGCTTTAATAATAGAATCTGAATAATCAGAAAAAACTCTTATTAACTTACAATGATCAAAGTATGGAATATCAATATCTGAAACAACATTTGATGTTATTCCTATAACTTTCTTCTTCATTGATTCCCCTCCTGTTTATAACATAAAATAACTTAATCTTTATATATTATATTCTCAACTTATCAATATGTTATGTATTTTTTATGTTTGCGCACTTTATTATGTTGAAATTTAATTATAAAATAAGAAATTCTTAACTAATAAAATATACTTTTTATATATAATATTAGTTATAAGCAAAACTTTATACTTTTTTACTTTTAAGATATATTGTTTTTTAAATATAAAATAACAAACTCCATTCTTAATCATAAAATGTAATTATTCAAAAATGATTAAAAAATGAAATTTTAAGGAGCTACTATGAAATTAGGACTTTTATTTTTGATTGCACTAACTGGTGTAATCTACGCAACTTTAATTGAAAGAAAATTACTTGTAAAAAAACATATAAATATAAAAAAAGAAAAAATTGAACTAACAGAAAAAATTAAAATTGTGCAATTTACAGATGTTCACTTTGGTAAATTCTTTAAAATAAAGGATTTTAATAAACTTGTGAAAGTTATAAACTCTCTTGATGCTGATATAATTCTATTCACAGGTGATTTAGTTGATAACATGCGTTATTATGATGACAATGGTGAGCTTGACTGCGCTCTTGCTAAAATTAACTCTAAATTTGGTAAATTTGCTGTTTATGGAAATCATGATTCATATCCTGGTAATAGACATACCTATGAAAAAGTTTTAACTAATGGTAACTTTACTTTACTAAAAAACCAAAATACAAAGATAAATATTAATGGAAAAGTATTGAATTTAATGGGGCTTGATGATTTTTTCCAAGGTAAATATGATATAGAAAAAACTATATCTAATATAAATGCAAATGACTTTAACTTACTCATGTTGCATGAACCTGATCTTGCTATGAAATTTTTAGATTATCCTATAGACCTTGCAATTGCTGGTCATAGTCATGGTGGACAAATATACTTACCTTGCTATGGAACTATTATCAATACTGGTCTTGCTGAAAGCCATGATAGAGGTCTATACAAACTTCGTAAAAACAAAACATTTCCTTTGTATGTCAACTCCGGTATAGGTTGTACAGGCCTTCCTATAAGATTTTGTTGTGTTCCTAATGTCACTTTAATAGAAATTGAATTTTAAAATTTCAATATTGCAAAAAAATATGCCGTTACATAACCTTCTTAGGTTATATAACAGCATACATGCACTTTATTCTGCTTCTAAATATTTTAATAACATTTTTCTTTTTTTAACATTCTTTATTAAACTAAAGAATTTTCTTTTTTCACTAAAACAATAATCCTTATTAAAAATCCCAGTAAATATATGATGAATCCACGCAAAAGGTGCTTTTAATTTTCTGACAGAAAAGCATTCACCAATATTTTCTCTCTCAAAATTTCCATTGTTAAAAATATCTTCTATAAACAAATTAACATATTTTTCATCTAACTCACTTGTTAATATTAAATTTTTAACATCCCCGGGGAGCTCTATATCAAAAAGCTTTTCGCAAACTTCAAATATATATAATGCAAATTTTAAAATTTCAGTTTTTTCTATTTTTTCTAAAACAGCTTCCCAATTTATAGTTTTTTTGTTTTTACTTATTACAAATGCTAAATCTAAAATTTGTCTAAGTCCAAACCCTATATAAGATAAATGAACCATCATATGTGTTAAAAGATGTACTACTAAATCTTCATTTCCTAAAGTGAAACATTCTACCCCTTTTATATTTAAATCATTAGCATTTTCCCAAATCTCAGTATCAAAATTATTTTTTCCATTGAAATATTCATCGTTAACTAAATCCCAATGTACCTCTATTTTTGTAAACTCATTATAAAAAACAATATATGATTCATTTCCTGAAAAATCATAACTTGTCTCATATCCTAAATTTTCTAAAATTTCACAAGTTAAATCTAAGTCCTCTACCCTTACTAAAAGATCTGCATCTGACATTGACCGCAGCTCTGATTTTGGATATAAATCTCTTAGAGCCATGCCCTTTAAAACCATAACAGGAACCCCCGACTCTTTTAGCTTATCTAACGCAGTGGATACAACATTCACATGTTTATCTTGATGAATATTAGATAAACATACGCCTTTTTTCCACTCTTCAAACTTTTTACTCTTTACGTTAATATTATTTTTTTTAATTGCATAGTATACAACACCTTCTAATGAATGTGCATTCGCTTCATCATATATGTTGTCCCACTCTTTTTCATTTAAGTTATGATAATCATTCAAATCCGACCCATTAACAACTGATGATAGAATTTTCACAAGTTCTTCTCTCATTAATTCTCATCCTTTTTTTAATTAATCTCTCTATATGTTTAGTTATATATATTTGAAATTATGAATTATTTATTTCATTTTCTAAAAAAAGGCATAAATTATATAATAAATTTTCTTACCCTTGTCTAATTAATGCTATAATATATATATTGATTAATTAATTATTAACAGAGGGGAGTTTTTCTATGTCATCACTAAATCCAGTTAGCCAAACTGTATTAGTAATAATAGCTTTACTAATTTTAGCTTTTACTGACTTAATAACTACAAATATAGAATTTGCAAGAGCTAAAGATGAAAAAGATGCTGAAAAAGAAAATAAACTTAAAAATAACCTAATTGAAAAAATGCAGTACACTTTTTTTGGAATAAGTGCTGTACTTGTATATTATGTTATCAACTTTGGAATTTTTCTTATCGGACATTTTCAAAGACATATGTAGCTTTTAATTTTAAAATACAAAAAAGAGGCTAGCTTAAAGCAGATTGTATCTGCTCTAAGTTAACCTCTTTTTCATTTAAAAAAAGCTAACCAAAGATAGAATTTATCTATCCTATCCTAAGGTAACCTCTCTTCTCCTTACTTAAAAGTAGCTAGCTTAAAACAAAAAAATTATTTTGTGCTAAGATAGCTTCTTTTTTTAACCTGTTATAATTACTCTAAATTAAAGCTCTGGATTGCTCATATAAGCGCTGAATGTTTTTGCTTGATACCACACTTTTCCTGGACCTGTAACTTTTACAGCTCTTCCTTCGCCTTCTATTAACCCTTTTCTAGTATTCTCTACTTCTACAATTTCATATTGTAAATTAGACTCTCTAAGAACTATGTGTTCCATATCAATTATGAAAACTTCCTCTTCCTTCAATTCTTTTTCTAGAAGTAATCCAAAAGCTGATACACAAATTATACCTTTACCTTTTACTCGTAATCTAAATAATCCTTCACCACCAAATAAATTTGATAATTTACCGTCTTCTACTGAATATTCAAGATTACCATATGATGCTATAAATTCTTTTTGCTCTAAGATATATTCTTTAGTTTCATCAAGTTCTAACACTAAGACATCTCCTAACTTGTCATCTGTTAGCATTAATTCACCATCTTCTCTAGCCACATACTCTTCAAGCACTACTTTATGACCTGATATAGCTTTTTCTAAAGTTTTTTTAAAATCTTTGTGCTTTTGTACTTTAACATCAAATGTATCAGTCATTGCAAGAAATGTCCCTTGCGCAACTATAAAAGCATCACCTTTTTCAGCATTAATTTTTATTACGCCTGTATTACCTGTTTGACTTAATTTTTCAATCTTTGCCATACCAATCAACTCCTACTATAAGTTTACCTTTTTTATACAATAATAATAATAATGCTATGAATAGTAAGTTTCAAATTTCAAAAATTAATTATTATACTATAAAATTTAAAAAATACATCTATTAAAATCACAAAAATGCTTTTATAGATAACTTTATTTTATTTTTTTATCTACTATTTAAAAATAATAATAAAATTACTACATATATCCAATAGTATGTTGTATTTTTAATATTTATTTTTTATCCCTTGTGGAAATTTGAATAAATTTTCTACATCATAAATATTTTTTATATTTCTTATTTCCTCTAAATTTTCTCCAAAATACTCTACTTCATAATTTTTAAGTTCCTTAATAGGAAATCCTACATATGAACCTTGTGTCATACTTTGTATCATTTGATATGCTTCAACTACAAACTTGCAATTTATATTAGCATATTCATCTTCTTCCCAAACTGATTGTACACCAATTATAAATCTCGCACCTCTATGAGCATAAGCCATGTCCTTATTTTCATAATTATCAATATTTCCACCAAGCCCGTAGAATGATATTGCAGTATAAATTGATCCTTCTTCTCTTACACTAACTTTATCAATAAAAGTACCTATTTCTTCATCATTTAAATCATTATATAAGAATCTTCCACCTGATTTATATTTTTCAAAATCTGGATGTGTATCTTGTATATAATTATTTATTTCCCAAACCGACTTTTCTTCAAGTATAAAGTCTTCGTTAGTTGAAATATTATAAAATGGTTTAAGAACTCTTTTTGCCTCTTCTTTTGCTCCATAAAAAATTCCTGTCATATAAATTCCTGTACCATTAATTTTTGAATTATAAATAGCCGTTTTGGAGTTAAATCTCTTATCGATTGTCTTAAACTCTTTTTGTAAAGTTTTAATAACATTTATCTTTTCATCTCTTGTTGCATCCTTATAATTAAATAAAACAAGTGTCGCGCGCTCTCTTTTCTCTGGAAGTTTATATGTCATAGATGTAACAACACCAAAATTACCACCTCCTGCACCTCTTATTGCCCAGAATATATCACTATTAGTTTTTTCATTTGCAATAATTACATCACCATTACTATTTACTATTCTAGCTTCAATTAAAACATCACACCCAAGCCCTAACAATCTTGCTGAGTATCCCCATCCTCCGCTTAAAGTATATCCAACTACTCCTACACTTGGACATCCTCCTCCAGCAAATGGATAACCTTTAGAATTCAAAGCATTATATAACTCACTATTTTGTATTCCTCCACCAATAGTAACAATTCCCCTTTCTTCATCTATATTAACTTCTTTCATATTGCTAACATCAATAACGAAAACATCATCACCTGATGAAAACCCTTCATAATGGTGTCTTCCTGATCTTATTCTAATATCTAATTTTTTCTCATTTGCTAATTTTACAACCTCCACAACATCATTTTCTGTATAACAAAAAATAATTGCATTAGGCTTTAAATCTAGCCTTCTATTCCATGAATTTCTTTCTTCCTCATATTTAATATGATTTTTATCTATAACATTATTCAAATGACTAACTCTATAACTCATTTACTAATTCTCCTTTTCTATAAAATTCAAAAAATATTTTCAAAAAACTTTTCTATCTACATTAAAGCATACAAATATTAAAAACTTATAAAAAAAACCATAAACCATACTAGGTTTATAGTTTTCTTTTAAACACTAAAAGGTGAATTACTACCAGTTAAACCAACTGTGCTCTTTACAGGATCCGCACTATTTGGTGCTTTTATAAATATCCCTGTATAAGTATCATTTCCTACATCATTTAAGAAATATTCACCTGTTAAGTTATTTTGATAATATTCATTTAACTGTATATCATAATTACTATTTGAGCTATTTTCTTGTTTCTCAATAGTAAATAAATTTTTATCTCCGTGATAGTATTCTATATACTGCCCATTAAATTCATTTGTTAAAGTAACAGCTGTTTGTCCTATTACACCAATATAAAATGGCTTTCTTGAAAGTTCACCCCTCTGATTATTTGTTTTTATACTTACAAACTTCGCCTCAGCAGTTGCACCATTAGTCATATGAGTAAACTGCCCAGATATTGTATTTTCATTTTCTTGCAAATTAAATCTTCCTGTTTGTTTTCCATTATAAAATTCATTAATCACAAAATTACCATTACCATTTGCAGTAATATAATCTGTGAATGTTTCCCATGGCATATTTACATAATACTCTGGAACTATCAACTCATTATTTTTTACCTCTCCCTCTGAACAAGGTATTATTATCTGTGCACCATTTGATACAGTTCCATACAACAATCCTTCATTTTGAATTAAATCTTTAAACTCAGTCATTGAATTACTAGTATTATTTACTTGCACCATTTCATTATTAGTATTTTGATTTTTTTCTATATTATTTTTTGTATTATTGCTTAAGTTTGAAATATCTCCTGTATGTCTACTTACAGATGTATTAACCTTTGGACTTTTTAATACTGTTTGACTATCTAAAACTAAATTACTACTAGATGATATTCCAAAAAATATCCCTAACACTATAGCCCCTCCAACAATCATTGCTATTACTGTTTTCATAAGTCCTCCTTGTAAAATTTATCTCTCTAATATAATTATGATTATATATACCTATTTTCGCATTTTCAATCTAATAAAAAAGACATATTTATTGAAATTTAAAATCATTTTGTTACTATTTATATTATTTAAATTTTTATTCTTAAAAAATAACTAGAAGCATTAATACTTTATTTATAATAATTTATCTTTTGTAATCTTTTCTTATTGTTTATGAGTATAAATATTAGTAATAATATTTTAAAATTTTAAATGTTATTATTACTAATTGATTGTAAAAAATCATAAAATTAACCAAATAAAACAACTTTTAACTTTTAATTTTTATTATTAAATAATAATTATTATTTACAAATAAAAATTATTGTTATATAATAAAATCATAGAAAA